>JAILGO010000053.1 GCA_024696725.1 Eubacterium sp.
CTTAAAGCGTCCCGTTTTAATATCCGACTCGGTTGTAACTATCGGCTGATAAACGTGCTTAACCTCCGCAAACTGCGGGTGAGGAACGCGGTCGGCGCCGATTACGCCGTTGGCGCAGAAATAAGTATTAGAGCCCGTCATAGCGGTTGTATTTATACCGCTGTACCAGTGTTTCGGCTCGTCCTTTTCAAAGTCGGTGCCGTAGAGCCAGTTTTCGTTTCCGTTTTCGTCGACTCTGCGGATTGCCTGGTCGACCCAGTCCCAGATAAAGCCGCCGCACATATTGTCGTACTTTTCAAAGTCGTCCATATATTCCTGAAAATTACCGAGCGAGTTTTCCATACTATGAGCGTACTCGCACAGGATAACGGGCTTTGTATACATATCCGCCGAGATAGGCTTATTATCCGCAGCGAGCGCGTTGGCGACGTTATCGTAAAGCGAAATCGTAATAGGCGTTTTCGTTCCGAGCCTGGTCATAGCGTCCTCGCCGGGATACATACGCGAAATTACGTCGCTCTTTGTAAAGTCGAAGTCGCCCTCATAGTGAAACTGTCTTGTATCGTCGAGCTTCAGCGCGGCTTCCTTCATTTTCATAAAGTTATCGCCGTCGCCCGCCTCGTTTCCGAGAGACCACATAAAGATACAGGGATTATTTCTGTCGCGAAGAACCATTCTTTCCATTTTATCCACGGCTATTCCCGTCCAGAGCGGATTAGAGCCCGGGACGTCCTTACGCCTTACGCCGTGGCTTTCAAGGTCGCATTCGTCCATAATATAAAAGCCGTAGCTGTTTGCAAGCTCGTAAAAATACGGGTCGTCGGGATAGTGGGAGCAGCGCACGGCGTTTATATTACACTGCTTCATTAAATCGAAATCCTGAATATAGCGCTCCCTCGGCACAGCCCAGCCGTTGTCGGGGTCGAAATCGTGGCGGTTAGTTCCGCGCAGCATAAGCGGCATACCGTTATAGAGAAGCTTCTCGCCGACGATTTCCACCTTTTTGAAGCCTACCTCATACTTCTTTACGCAGACGGTTTCTCCGTCCTCGCAGAGAGTCATAACGAGGGTATAAAGATTAGGCTGCTCGGCGGACCATTTTTTCGGCTTCTTTACAAGCTCTCTTAAAACAAGCTGCGCGCACTCCCCTGCTTTAACCTCTTTTTCCGTTTCACCGAGGTCGGTTATTTTATCCGTATCGGATATAAGATGCGCTTTAAAGACGACGCTTTTATCCGAACCTGTATAGTTTTTAACCCACGCCGTGAGCGTTGTATCGGAGTCCTTATACTCGCCGTCGAGGTCGGTTTTAAAGAAGAAGTCTCTGAGGCACGCCTTCGGCTCGGCGTAGATATATACCTCGCGGTAAATTCCGCTCATCCACCACATATCCTGGTCCTCGAGATATGACGAGGCGGCATAGCGGTAAACCTTAGCGCAAACAAGGTTTTCGCCCTTACGGACATATTTCGTTATATCAAATTCGTGAGGAGTCATTGAGCCCGTAGAAAAACCGACGTATTCGCCGTTTACCCAGACCTCGAGCGCTGCCTTGCAGGCGCCGAAATGAAGGAATATCTCCCTGTTATCAAAGCTCTCTTCAAGGCTGAAGGTCTTTCTGTAACAGCCGATTTCCTGCATAGAGCGGTCTATCGACGGGATTTTACCCTTTGAACGCGAGAGCGCTCTCGGGTACGAGCTTGCATAGTAAAACGGCGCGCCGTAGCCCTTAAGCTGCCAGAGCGAAGGAACGGTAATCGTATCCCATCCGCTGTCGTCAAAATCAGGCTTCTCAAAGCCCTCGGGCTGATTATTACAGCCCATTTGCCAATGAAAGCGCCAATCGCCGTTCAGGGAAAGCTTATACCTGCTTTCTCCGACGAGCGCCTCGGTCTCACTGTCATAAGGCAGAGCGAGAGCGTGTCCTTCCTCCTTATTAACCTTAAAGCGTAACGGGTCTTCCCAGATGTACTTATAATTCATAAACGTCACCTCACAGTTGTTTTATTAATATTTTAGCATATTAATATTATAAAGTAAATAATGGAATAAATGGGAAATTTTAGGCGATAATAAAAATACGGAGGTGATAATATGACGTCAAAGGAACTGTTATACGTTGAGGACGCGCTCGGTCACGAGCAGTATTTTCAGACGAAGTGCTGCGAGGCTCAGGAGCAGCTCGGCGACGAGCATTTAAGAAGCACGGTCGCGGATATGCAGCAAAAGCATCAGCAGCTTTTTAACAGCTTTTACAGTTTATTGAATTAAGGAGTAAGATATGCAGGATAAAAACATTATGCAGGATATTCTTATGCTTGAAAAGGGCGTTTGTGATTTATATATGCACGGCGCTATCGAGGCTTCGACTCAGAATATCAATCAGACTTTTAAATCGGCGCTCGACAGCTCTCTTACAATGCAGGAGGGCATCTATAAGGAAATGGAGTCAAAGGGCTGGTACACAACGGAGCAGGCGGACGGAAGTAAAATCAGCACGCTTAAGCAGAAGTTTTCAAATATGAATTAAAAAAAGAGGGCTTTAAGCCCTCTTATTTTGTCTTAACTGATTTTACTTTCGACCATTTTGAATACTTCTTAACTCCGTTTACCTTATCGTAAGCGCGGATACGGAAGTAATATTTTTTCTTTCTCTTCAGCTTTTTAACGGTTTTTGAAACGGTTTTCAGCTTAGTAATATTAACCGTTTTCGTGTACTTTGCTGCGAATTTTCCGGAGGTTGAATACTGAAGCTGATAGCCCGTACCCGTTCCCTTCTCCCACTTGACAGCGGCAGAGGTTTTATACGGCTTAACGCTTTTCAGCGCGACGGGCTTAACCTTATAATTCGGATTAATCTTACCGCAGCCGTTGAGACAGTATTTTTTATATTTTGAGAAGGAATGAGCGCCCGAAGCGCCGACGCTTTCCTCATATCTGTCGCCGCAATGCGAGCAGGTATAAACGTATTTACAGTTTTTTATACAGGTAGCGGGAACGGTCGTTTTAACGTAGCTATGCTCGTTTACGAACGGTACGCCTCCGACAACGACCTCGTTACAGTAAGGACAGACAGCCGCGCCGCCTCTCTCGGGGAAATAAGAGGTCGGAGCTATCGGGAAGTGAGAATTGAAATAATCAGAATTATAGTAATACTGACGGCTGTGGTCGGTATTGCTTCTTTCCGACAATACGTTTCTGTGTGCCGGTACGTTCTGCATATCTGCGTCCGATTTAAGAAAATGGCGGCAATCATACCGTGCGTTTTCGTTATCGAGATAATTATCGCAGTCGTCCCAGGTTACGTCAACGTTATAATAATACTTACCGTCGAACGGCTTAACAATATTCCAGGCGTGCGTTTCACTTCCGACCGTTCTGACGGGAATACCCATTTCACGGCAGATACGGTAGAAGAGCTGAGAGTACCCCTCGCACATGGTTTTTCCGAGCGCTACGGCGGAATATGCGGTATTAACAGAGGTTCCCGCACCGGTATTACCGTTATTATAGTTTTCCGTATCGTACTCGGTTATTGAGCAGATTTTATCGTGTATCGCTTTTATCTGTTCAAGTCGGGTAAGATTCTCAGCCTTAAGCTCTTTTATAAAAGAGTTAACAAAGCTTTTTACAACAGCTTCCTCTTCAAAGGTCGTTCTGTAACGGATAGAATAAGTGTATCTTGAATAAGTACCGTAATTACTGTGTATCGCCGAGGCGCCCGCATAGCACGAAGCGAGATAGTCGCCGTCATCGGAAGTATTAGCTATATAATAGCTTATCGCGCCGTAAACCGGATAATACGAGCTTTCCCTGGTATACTTATAAACGTTCTCAAGATTATCATTAGCGTTATTTTTAATATTGACGGTTATGTTTCCTATACGCTTAAGCATACAGTCGCGGATATACATTGCTGCCGCTTTATAATTCGTAAAGACCTCGGGATTTTCGGTAACACTTCCCGAAAGCAGATAATAAGGCGGCTTTTTAGCGAACAGCTCAGCGTCGGCGCCGTCCGAAAAAAGCGTATTAACATCGTATTCAACTGTATCGTCCGCGTACGAATACAGGCTGCCGAAGGACAGCGACGATATTAGAATTATTAGCGCTGTAAGCACTGACAGCAGTCTTTTCATAATTCAGACCTCTATTTCGATTTAATGGATTTTACCGCGCTCCACTTCGAATAAATCTTCTTACTACCCGATTCAGTATAAGCGCGCACGCGCACGTAATACTTTCTTCCCTTAGTGAAGTTTTTACCCGTATAGCTTCTGTATTTTTTACTTACGGTACGGGTAGCGATTATCTTCTTAAAGGCTTTATCCTTTGCGTACTGCACCTGATATCCCGTACAACGCGGAGCTTTTTTCCAGGACGCGATAATTCTGTGTTTAGAATTTGTTTTAAGCTTAAGCTTAGTCGGAGCGGCGGGCTTTGTAGCGGTATAGAGATACTCCCAGGAGGAATAAACCTTTTTTCCCGAATAGGTGCGTACAGCCCTTACTCTGAATTCAAACGGCTTTCCGCTTTTAAGCTTTTCAAGCTTAAAGCTTCGTTTAGCGCCGTCGGAAAGGCTTATCCATTTACCGCCCTTATACTGCGCGAGCTCATACTTTTCAGCCGAGCGGCATTCACTCCAGGTAAGCTTAAGGGAGTTTTCGGTTTTCTTAGCCTTAAACTCCGTCGGATAAGGCGTTATCCATCTTTCCCACGTGGTAAACGCTGTTTTACGAACGCTCGGATACGCCGCTCTTATAAGCTCTGTAAGGAAGATTGACTTTTTCTTAAGAGCGTTATAGATAAACGGCTGAGCGGGATAATTATACGCCTCAAAAAGATACTCAAAGGTATCGGCTCTGTCCTCACGCGAATCGGTCATAGCGTAAACGGACGGAAAATATTTAGGCATAAAATCCTGACCGTCATAGTAGAAGAAGCTTTTAGGGTTAAGGCGTCCCCACTCAAGCTCATAATTTCTGTTCTGTGAGGTAAGCCAGTCGTCTATTCTCGCGTCGATAAGATGCAGAAATTCGTGAGGGATAAAATCGTGGCTGAACTCGTCGGTTGCAAAACAGATTAAAAAGCCGTCATATCGGTTAGCAAACGCTGCGGCGGCGCCCTCGATTTCCTTATCTATATAGATATCAAACGGGTGGTCCTTTCCGCCGAAGTGTTTCATTTCTTTTACAAAACCCTTCGGGAACCAGCCGAGATAGCCCTTAAGACAGTTAAGAATTATATAGGTATCGAATACGTTTGCGCCTCTGATAACTCCGCCGTACTCCGTACCCGTGGTTTCGTCCCAGTAGGTAGGCCAGGTATCGGGAGCCTTATCGACGAGAATATTAATTCCGTAGCTGTCGCTAAGCTCCGTAATAAGCGATTTATTCATCGCCTTTACGCTCTTCTGAGTAAGCTTGGTAACTCCGAAGGAGGTAGATTCGGTTTCGGCGGAATAATTCCAGATAAACGGCGTATTATAACATTCATTTCCCGCGTCGCTTTCTACAACGAAGAAGGCGTAATCGCCGTCAAGCTCGCCGTAAATTATACCGTTATAGGTATATCCGCTGAAGCTTCGGGTTTCAGCCGAATAGCGCTTCTTTTCGGCATAGTCGTAAATATACGCGCTCGCACACTTTCCGGGCTTGCCCTTAACGGTAGACAGAACCCGATGAGAATATGAGTCGTAGATACAGTCAATTTCGGAGTCCTCGGTGAGATAAGCGCAGGTATCGTCGTCATAAAACGCCATAGCGTAAACGGGCTTTGAAAAGTCGTTTTCATCGTTACAGCGGGCATAGCCTCTGTTCTTTGAAAAGCTTGTGCCTATGAGCTTATTTTCCGCTCCGAGAGAATCATAGCCGTCGTTTTTTTCACAGGTTCCCTTTTCCTTAAGCGTAAGGTCGGAATTATAGACCGCGGTAACGCCGTTGAAGTAATCGTAGATTACATAAGTACCGTCGTCCTTTACCTCGCACTCGTCTATACTGTCGACGGGAATATTCCTGTTCTTATAGGTTTTATGTTTTTTAAGCTCCGCCGTATTTACGTCGAATACGGAAAGCGTATACTTATTAGCGTCGGCGTTATAGTCGAAGCTTACGGTAAAAAGCTCGCCGTTTCCGAAATCGGAAGCAACGTAACTGTTGGTCGAGAGCGTCTGAGAGGTTATCTCTTTTATATTCTCAGAGCCCTCGGCATATACAACGGGAGCTGCGCCGAAGGCTATTATTATCGCTAATATGATTGAAAAAAAGGTTTTAGTTTTCATTTTATACTCCGAAAAGCAAGGCATTATAAAGAGCACGTTGCGTCAGCAGTGTGCTCTTTCGTGATTATACAGCCTCACGGTTTATTATATTTATCTGGTTAGTGTAGGCTACCTTAAGGACTCCGTTTTCATAGTAGGTCATATATCCTCTTACAGCCCAGCTGTTTTTAGCGGCGATTTTTTTAATATTGAGAATATAAAGTCCGCTGTCGCTGAGACCGCTGAAACGCGCGGTAGTTACCTGAGAATTCAGACTCAGGAGATAATCCGTCGGGCAGAAGCTTTCGGCAGGCTTTTTAACGTACGCCATACCTATCGTCTGAACGTCGCAACCGTCGGGAACGTTAGAAGCCATAACGAAGGTGCCTACCGGAACACCGTCGCCGTCATTGTAATAATAACTAAGAGTAAGCGACGGAGCGCCGTCCGAAGAAGCGGCGGGAAGGTCGGGAACCACTACGTCAAGGGAATCATATTCCGCATAGACGTCGACGTCATGACCGAGAGAAAGCTCAATCAGCGTTCTTACGTTAATATTCCATCTTCCGTTTGTATAGCCGTATTTTACGGGCACCTCGGGAATAAGGTCGTCAAGCTCCTCAAGGTCGGTCCAGTAATCGTGGCTTTCGCTGTAGCTTGCTTTAATCTGGCCGCCCTCGCCGTGGAAGGTAAGCGTTGCGTAATCAGTAGGAGCCGTAACCGCCTTAAGTATAAGATTAGAGGTTACCTTATAGGTGAACTCGGGAGAGGTCGAAAGATAACGCTTTGTATTAACGTCGTACCAGGCTATGAACTTATAGCCGGTATTCGGCTCCGCGGTAAAGGTTACGTCGCTTCCGAAATCGAGCGAATAGGCTCCCTTTCCGCCCGTTTCTTCGCCGCAGGCGTAGGTGAGCGCTGCGTTTCTTCCGAAGAGTCTTAACTGAACGTACGGCTGAAGCTCGTTAATTCTTGTAAGAATTTCGGTTACCTCTTCGTCTATAGCAAACTGGGGATAGTTAAGCGTATCGTTTGCAGAAAGGTTTTTATGAAGCTCAGCGACAGATGAAAGCGCGCCGAAGCTGGCGGCTGAGTAATCTGACGCGGTGAGCGAATTATACCATTCCTCAGCCTCAAGAAGAGCGGAGATATCGTTATCGAATTCGGTGAATTCTCCGTCGCAGAGAATACAGTCGGCAACGTAGTAATCGCCGTTCTGATAATAGGTATAATTAAGCATGTGAGAGCGCATCGGAATAACCTCCTGCTCTCTCGTCGTAACGCCGCATACTGAGCAGTAAGCGCCCTCGGTTAAGCCCGTCGAGGTACAGCTTGCTCTTACGGCAGGAACGATAACCTCAGTATGTCCGTTAGCGGGAATAACGCTGAACGAGGAGTCGCCGCACCTTGTGCAGTAATTATCCATAACGCCGCGCGCGGTACAGGTAGGAGCAAGATAAACCTCCTGAACGTAGTTATGACCGAGAGGCTCAACGGGCTCATTATGAGTATCTCCGCAGACCGGACAGGAAACAGTTTTAATGCCCTCCTCAGTACAGGTAGGAGCAGTAACGAGCTGCTCGGAATACTGATGGTGATAAGCGAAGTTTGAATAGCACGGACAGGCGTTCATTTCCTCATAGTTTTCTACAACCTCGTCAAGGTCGCCGAGGAATACCGTACCGCCGTTAATAATGTAATCCGTTACCATAGCGTCAACGCTTGCGTCGTCGAGCGTTCCGTCGTCAGCCATAACGTCCGAGCCAGTGTGAATAATATTAGAAACAACCGACCACCAGTCGCCCGTGAACACGCCGACGCCGACCTTAACGGCGTTAACAAGCGTATTAGTACTGAGCACCTCGCTGTCGCCCTGAACGTTACGGATATTCGTATCGCCCGAGAACGCGGTTGAGCTGATAGAGTTTTCTCTTTTAAGAAGGTTAGACTGGATTTCAATCGTGTCGACGGACGTCATATTTGCAAAAACATAATCGCCGACGTAATTTACGTCCTCTTCAATTACTATTCTCGTGACGTCGGTTCTTCTCGCAAAAGGACCCGAATCGGCGTTAGCGTAATCGGGAGTATTAGCATAGCTTACTCCGTCGCCGCTGAGATAGAGCACCTTATTATCCTTATCAATTATCCAGTAGGCTGTTTTTTCACCGTCGGTTAAAACGCCGCGCTGGAAATAGCGGAGCTCTTCAGCAAGCGCGCTGAAAGAAGCGCTTACACAGGTCAGCATAAGCACGAGCGCTAAAAGTATCGAAAATGCTCTTTTCAGTTTCATAGCAACCACCGCAAAATATTTTAATACAGTTATATTATATATTATGTAAGCGCAAATGTAAAGATATATAAATAAAAATATAGAGCAAACTTACAGGTATTCGGCGCGGCGGTTCCCCGCTTCGCGCGGTAACGCGGAAAGACATAAAAAAGGAGGGCGCCGTTGCCCTCCCATACACAATAATTATTAATGAGCCGAGACCTCTGCATCATGAGCAATCGACTTCTGACGGGCCTCCTCAAGCATCATCGACTTAACCTTCATAAGTCTTGTCGTCGAGCTTCTCTCGTTTTCGTCGAGCTTCATCGTTATATACTTAATCGTCTCTTCGTAACGCGGTATCATAACGTGCTCAAGAGCGTTTACTCTTCTTCGCGTTTTCTCAATTTCGGCAGACATAAGGCGGCAGGATTTTTCAACCTCCGCAAGCCTTAGCATAAGCGGCATAATATCGCTCAACGCTTTAACCGCGTCGTCAAGGTCGCCCGAGGTAAACGCGTAGCCGTAAGAGTAAATATCGTTTTCGTCGGCAGTTTTAAGCTTTACGTCAAAAACGGGAAGCATTACGCTCATAACGTTTTTTTCTTCAATTTCAAGGCTCATTTCCTGCGTGGGCATCATAAGCGCAACGTCAAGAGCCGCGTCGCTCATTACCGAGCGCGCAACCGCAATATGCTTATTCGCTTCCTTTATACCCTCCTCAACCTGACGGCGAAGCTCCTTATTCTCTCTTACCAAATCGAGAAAGCGGCGCATCAGCTCGTCGCGCTTATCCTTAAGAAGCTTATGTCCTCTGCGCGCAGTGGTAAGCTTTCTCTTAAGGTTAGTAAGCTCCATTCGGGTTGGGTTTACATTCATTACAGCCATTTAATCAATCCTCATAATATTCGTCAAGAAGCGCGTCGCTTATACGCTTAAGCTCGCTTCTCGGGAAGATTTTAAGCAGCTTCCAGCCGATATCGAGAGTTTCCTCGATAGTACGGTCGGTCGTAAAGCTCTGATTAATATACTCGTTTTCAAATTCGTCGGCAAACTTAGCGTAAAGCTTATCCATATCGGTAAGCGCCGCCTCGCCGAGAACGACCATTAACTCCTTAGCGTCCTTACCTCTTGCGTAGGCTGAGAACAGCTGGTTCATTGTATTTGAATGGTCCTTTCTCGTCTTGCCCTCTCCTATACCCTTATCCTTAAGTCTTGAAAGCGACGGAAGAACGTCAATCGGGGGAAGAATTCCTCTTCTGTAAAGGTCACGCGAGAGGATAATCTGACCTTCGGTAATATAGCCGGTAAGGTCGGGAATCGGGTGGGTTTTATCATCCTCGGGCATAGAGAGAATCGGAATCATAGTGATTGAGCCTTCCTTACCCTTCTGTCTTCCTGCTCTTTCATAGATTGAAGCAAGGTCGGTATACATATAACCGGGATATCCGCGTCTGCCGGGGACTTCCTTACGTGCGGCGGAAACCTCACGCAGAGCGTCGGCGTAGTTTGTGATATCGGTCATAATAACGAGAACGTGCATACCCTTGTCAAACGCAAGGTATTCCGCAGCAGTGAGCGCCATTTTCGGCGTTGCGATTCTTTCAATCGCGGGGTCGTTAGCAAGGTTTGAGAACATAACCGTTCTGTCGATTGCGCCCGTTTCGCGGAAGGACTGAATAAAGAAGTTCGACTCCTCAAAGGTAATACCCATAGCCGCGAAAACAACGGCGAACTTTTCGTCCTTTCCCCTTACCTTAGCCTGACGCGCAATCTGGGCGGCAAGCTGAGCGTGCGGAAGTCCCGAAGCGGAGAAAATAGGAAGCTTCTGACCTCTTACAAGGGTATTAAGTCCGTCGATAGCGGATACTCCCGTCTGGATAAATTCCTGAGGATACGCTCTTGCGGCGGGATTCATAGGCAGACCGTTAACGTTAAGTCTTTTTTCGGGGATAATCTCGGGACCGCCGTCGATAGCTCTTCCGAGGCCGTCGAATACCCTTCCGAGCATATCCTCGGAAACTCCGAGTTCCATCATTCGTCCGAGAAAACGGACCTTACTGTTTGAAAGGTTAATACCCGTCGAGGGTTCGAAGAGCTGAACAAGAGCGTCGCTTCCGTTTATTTCAAGAACGCGGCAGCGTCTTGTCTCACCGTTTGTAAGCTCGATTTCGCCGAGCTCGTCGAATTTAACGCCTTCGACCTTTCTTACAAGCATAAGAGGACCTGCTACTTCTTCTACTGTTCTGTATTCCTTAGGCATCAGAATTCCTCCTTTGCATTAATTACTTCGTTGATATCGTCCGAAAGCGCTTCAAGCACCTTTTCGAATTCGGTATCAATATTTTCTTCAAGCACATACTTGAAACGGCCTATAGCCTCTCTTGACGGTATCGCGACGAGCTTTTCGATATCCGCGCCCATATCAAGCGCGGCGTTAGCCTTATCGTAATACGCCATAACAAGAGTCATCATATAATGCTGCTTTTTAAGCGAGGTATAGGTATCTATCTCGTGGAACGCGAGCTGATGGAGGAAGTCCTCACGGATACTGCGCGCAGCTTCCATTTTAAGTCTGTCTGTAGCGGACAGGGCATCCATACCTACAAGCTTTACGATTTCATCGAGCGAAGCCTCGTCGGAGAGAAGTCCCATCATTCTCGTTCTTAACGCCGTCCAGTCGGAGCTGACGTTTTCGTTAAACCAGTAACCGAGGTTATCGGCGTAAAGCGAATAAGAGGTCAGCCAGTTGATTGCGGGGAAATGGCGCTTATAGGCAAGCGCGGAATCAAGTCCCCAGAACACCTTAACGATACGGAGCGTTGCCTGAGAAACAGGCTCGGAGATATCGCCGCCTGGAGGCGATACGGCGCCGATTACGGAAAGGGCGCCCTCTGAGTTACCGCTTCCGAGAACCTCAACGCGTCCGGCGCGCTCATAGAACTGAGCAAGACGGGAGCCGAGGTATGCGGGATAACCCTCCTCACCGGGCATTTCCTCAAGACGTCCCGACATTTCACGAAGCGCCTCAGCCCAGCGTGACGTCGAGTCAGCCATAAGAGCTACGGAATAACCCATATCGCGGAAATATTCGGCGATTGTAATACCCGTATAAATAGAAGCCTCACGCGCCGCAACGGGCATATCTGAGGTATTCGCGATAAGAACGGTTCTTTCCATTAACGACTTGCCCGTATGGGGGTCGATAAGCTCGGGGAATTCATTTAAAACGTCGGTCATTTCGTTTCCGCGTTCGCCGCAGCCGATATATACTACTATATCAGCCTCAGCCCATTTTGCGAGTTGGTGCTGGGTTACGGTTTTTCCGCTTCCGAACGGACCGGGAATTGCGGCAACGCCGCCCTTTGCTATCGGGAACAGAGCATCGACGACGCGCTGTCCCGTGATAAGAGGCATATCGGGGGGAAGCTTTTTCTTATAGGGTCTTCCCTTTCTTACGGGCCATTTCTGCATAAGCGTTACGGACACGGTATTACCGTTATTATCCTCTATCTCGGCGATAGGTTCGGTAACCGTATAGTCGCCCTCAGTAACAGACTTTACGGTTCCGTTTATTCCGAAGGGTACCATAATCTTATGGCGCACGATATCCGTTTCCTGAACGAAGCCGATTTCGTCGCCCGCTTCGACCTTATCCCCTGCTTTTACGGTAGGATTGAAATGCCACTTTATATCTCTTGAAAGCGACGGAACCTCAATACCTCTTTCAAGGTTGTTTCCGCTCATTTCCATAATTTTTTCAAGCGGACGCTGAATTCCGTCAAATATACCTTTTATAAGACCGGGACCGAGCTCAACGGAAAGAGGCTCGTTAGTGGATTCTACGGGCTCGCCCGTGCCGAGTCCCGCAGTATCCTCGTATACCTGAATTGAAGCCTTGTCGCCGTGCATTTCAATAATCTCGCCGATAAGTCTGTGCTCGCTTACGCGGACAACGTCGAACATATTGGCGTCTCTCATATTTTCTGCAACAACAAGGGGTCCCGATACTTTTAAAATTGTACCTTTACTCATAGTTTTACCACCCGTTAATTAACTATATCTGAGCCTACGGCTCTTTCAACGAAGGCGCTTACCTGCTCCATACCTATACCCGTATTTCCGTAAATACCCGGTATCGGAATTATGGCGGGAAGCGGCTCGTCATTGTATTTTTTTATCTCATGCTGAATCTGTGACGCAAGATTCTCCGTAATAAATATTACGGCATAGCCGTTATCGGCAAGGCTCCTTACCGTTTTAACAGCCTCAACGCTGTCGTCGACGGGATATATCATAATACCGAGAGAAGCGAAGCCGTATATACTGTTTTTATCGCCTATGGCTGCAATCTTATACATATAGCTCACGCATCCTTTCTCTTATTACATCGCCCGAAACGAAGCTCAGCTTAGCCGAAAGAATAATACGAAGACACTTAATCTCAGTCTCCTTAGCGACGTAATACGCCGCGAGAGGACTAACGCCGAAGGCGGTCATTTTAGCCTTCTTTATTATTTCAAGCATTTTATCGTCACAGTATTTTTCAAAAGAGGAGCTGCTTTTTTCAAGCTCGGCTTTATAATCGGACAGTCCCGCAGACGAGAGATATTCAAGGAAGCTATCCATACCGCCGAGAGCCGCTGCGATAAAATCAGACTTATTCAGCTTTTCGCATTCGGCTACGGACATATCGAGGAACACCTCGTTTTTACCCGTTTTTACCGCGCGGTAGGCGGTTTTAATATCGGCGGCGAGACAATAAGCCTCGGCATATTCCTTAAGTATCAAATCTCCGTTTACTGACGCAAAGCCGAGCACTGCTTCAAGCGCAGCCGTATCAGCTACCGCGTCGCAGAGCTGGGCGCTGCCCGTTTTCGTAAGAATACCGAAAGCCTTTTCGGCAGCTTCGGAGATAAATTCCGGAAGCTCGTCAAAGCGTCTTTCGCTCACTGCTTCGAGCAGAGTTTCGAAAGGTATCACGCTGGGCTTCGCCGCATAATCCGAGGCGTTATAATTCATAACCTCAGCCTTAAGGACAGCCTTTAAATTCTGAAAATCGTTCTTTACGATAAACGTTTTAAGCTCTTCGGCTTCGGGAGCTGCCGTAATTACGTAATTCCACGCGTTTTCAAGCTCTGAATCAAGCACGGCGGAATAATCGCTTGTGCCGCTTAAGGGATAGCCCTTTTCGCTTACAATCGCGGCAGCGCGCTGATAATCCTCTGCGTTTATAAGCTGCTCCAAATCGCTCTGTTTAAGAAGCGAGTTTTCAAGCGCACGCACCGAGGCAACGGCAAAAAGATAATCGTTTCTTTTCAAATTACCGCCTCCCGTTAATTAAACAAAAGCGTATTCAGCGTATCTCTCAGCTCGTCGCGCTTTGAAGCGGCGAGAGCATCGAACGTACAGTTAATGTCGATATCGCCGTAGACAAGAACGAATCCGCTTTCAAGCTCCGCAGGCTCGCCGAGAGTAACGGTTTTACCCTTTTCAAGTTTTGCGTTAACTTCGTCAAGGAAGCCGGCGGGCATTCTTTTATTATCCTTTTCGGACATCACAAGAACTCCCTCGCCGTCCTTAGCGTTGTTTAAAAGAAGCGTTTTAAGCATTTCAAAATACTCGGCGTCGGGCGATTCCTTTAAGGCGGCGAGCGCCCTTTCAAGCATTGAATCAATTACCCCGAGCTTCGATTTTAAAACGATTTTGCTTTTATTAAGCTCTGCGGAGGACTCCGAGGACTGCTTTATGTTTTCGAGCGTTTTAGCCGTCTGCGCAGAGCTTTCGGCTAATATTTCCTCAGCCTTTGCTTTAGCTGAATTTATAAGCTCCTCAGCCTTCTGCTCCGCCTGAGCTGTTATACTGCGACAACGGTCATTCGATTCATTTTCAATTTGAGATAGTATCTTTTCAAGACCTGTCATAAATTAATCTCCTCAGAAGCTTAATCTTAAGATTATAAGAAGCGAAATAAGAAGCGCAAGAACGGCGTAGGTCTCAACCATAGCGGAAAGAACCATTGCCTTTGACTGCTGCTCGGGCTTCTTTGCTACAACCGATACGCCCGAAGCGGCAACCTTTGCCTGAGCGATAGCTGAGAAGTAGCCTACGATTGCCATAGGCATACAAGCCGCGAATACCTGAAGTCCCTGCTGGGTTGTAAGCTCTACGGGATTTCCGCTTAAGAGCTGAATTCTAATCATTACCATAATTGCGGTAATAAAGCCGTAAAGTCCCTGAGTACCGGGGAGAATCTGAAGAATAAGAACCTTAGTAAACTTTGAGGGGTCCTCCGAAATAAGTCCTGCAGCAGCCTCACCTACGATACCTACGCCCCTTGCAGAGCCCATACCGCTGAGAAGCGCGGCGAGAGCAGCACCTAAAATTGCAAGCGCTAAACCTAAATTAGCCATTATTGTTTTCCTCCTTGAACATAAATGTTTTTGATTTAACTTTAAGAGGGTTAAAGGCGTTTCCTCCGCCCTCATAAAACCTTGAGAAGAATTCTACATACTGAAGTCGGTTAGTATGAACGTACGCGCCGATTACGTTAATACCGAAGTTTACAGCATGACCGAATACGAATACGATTATAAACAGTATCGTTTTTACAACCATATTTTTGGGAAGCGTTCCCATCATATTAACTACCTAGCCTATAATTCCCGTTACAAGACCGAGCGCGAGCAGACGGGAATAGGACAGTATGTCGCTAAGGTAGCCCGAGATTGTATTATACAGCGCATAGAGTCCCGCGCCGAGCTTTCCGAATATTCCCTTCGAGGCTCTGCCTGCGGTAAGGATAATCAGCGCAACTCCCGCGAGAGCAATATACTTCGCAATATTCGTAATCCGAGGCGGGATTGAAATTATCATACCCGCGCAAATCGGAGCCGCGCCGCCGACTGCCATATAAATTGACAGCGTATCGACGATTGCGCCGAACTTATCGCCGTCCTTCCACTCCATATATCCCTTTATCGCCACGCCGACGAACAGGTGGATAATACCGAAGAGGAAGCAGTAGAGCATAGTCGTCATCAGGTCGTCGCCCTGAGGATTAAGCCATACGTAAAGCCGCATCTCAGGAAGATGGAGATAATTAACGCGTATAATATTTATTGCGTCTCCGAAAAACGAGCCGAACATTATACCCCAGAACATAGTTGATATTCCGCAGTAGAGATACATAAGAACCGTCTTACGCTTTTCACCCGTCGGCTTAGCTTTAAGAAGCACGATTGCGGTAGCGATAACCATAAGCAGTCCGTAGCCTGCGTCCGAGAACATCATACCGAAGAACACGTAATAGAAGAAGCCCATTATCGCGTTAGGGTCGATATCATGCTTACCGGGGAGAGAATACATTTCCGTTATGCCCTCAACGGGAGCGGCAAAGGAATTGTTTTTAAGAAGAACGGGTACGTCCTCGTCCTCGCCCGGCTCGGTAATATTAACCGCGGCTTCAAATTTTGATTCAAGCTGCTTTGCCGTTTTTTCGGCATACTTTTCGGGGACATAGCCACTGAGATAAAATATATTATCCGTAACGGAAACGCGCCTGAACGCCTCATATTTATCAGCCTTCATTTCAAGATAGTCGATAAGAAAATCTATCTTTGAGTTCATATCCCCGTAGGAAGAGAGCTTCTTTTCATAAGCCTCAATCTTCTTATTAAGCCGCTCGATTTTAGCGATGTTCTTTTCCTTAGCCTCTTTAGCGGTCAAATCCGTCAGCTCTGCGGGTTTAACGAAGCCGAAGCTCCGAAGCGCGTCAAGCATTTTTCGCTCGTCGCTCTTAAGACACAGCACAGCCGCGCAGGTCTGGACGTCGCTTGCATATACAATTTCAACGTCAAACGCCTCTAAGTCGGGAGCTGTTTTCGCAAGCGTTTCCTTTACCGACGCCTCGCTCTGCAAATCGGGAAACGCACCTATAAGCAGCGAAGTATATTTTGTAGGCTTAGCCTTAAGCGGTACGTCAAGCTCCGTCCAGACGGACAGCGCCTCGTTAGCGGTTTCAAGCCTTATGATTTCAGCTTTTGAATCGGTAATACGCTTATCAAAATCGAGTATATCGTAGCAAGTATTAAGCGTTCCGTCGGACTCGTCCTCTTTTTCAAGGAATTCCTTAAGCTCAAGCTGACGCGGAGGCTTAAAGGAATCAATAAGAGAGCCTTTTTCGGGCGCGTAAACGTCAAGCACACGCTTTGCGGCGATAGCGGTATTTCTCATTTTTTCAATCTGAGAAACGTTAACCGCTGTGTCAAGATAAGTCATAGACTCGACCTGCTCATGCTCCGAAATCTCAACGACTCCCCTGCGCTGCAGAAAGTCAATTACGTCCTTACTCTCGGCGAGAGTAGAGATAACCTCAATTTTCTGCATTTTTAACTTTGCCGTATGCCATCACCTCACTTTCGGTAAGATACTAATCATTTAAGAATTACAGCCTTTACGGCGTCAATGGTTTCGCCGAGCTTAGCCTCGCCCGAAGCCTTAAGCGATTCGCAAAGCTTTTCCGCTTCGCTTCCCGCTTTATTGATATCAGCCTCAGCGGCTGCCTTAGCTTCGGCAATAAGCTTCGTCGCCGTTTCCTCCGCCTGAGCTTTGGCGTCGGCTATAAGCTTTTCAGCCTCTGCCTCAGCGTCAAGCACCGTTTTATCGGCGGCAAGCTTAGCTTTCTGCTCATTTTCTGCGGTCTGCTTTTCCTTTTGCAGAACCTCGTTAAGCATATCGGATACCATCATTTCACCTTCTTATATTTTATCTTATTGAATATAACATATTAGTATTAATATTACAATGATTTCGGGGAGTTCTTAAACAAATTGTAATTTTTTTATAATTCGGGAGAATGCGGTGGCGATTCGGGAACCGCACGAAGCGGTTATTCCCTCCGTCACGTCTTTCTTTACATAAGGGAGGTTTTCGGTTATTTTCACAAAACGAAAAAAGGGAGGGCGCGAGCCCTCCCCTGAATTATAATTATTTAATCTTAACCGCCTTCTTGTACTTAGCCCATTTAGCGTACTGAACCTTACCGTTAATCTTCTTATAAGCGCGTACTCTTATGTAATACTTCTTACCGCTCTTAAGCTTCTTGATAACCTTCTTAACGGTCTTTGCCTTCTTAATCTTAACGGTCTTTGTATTCTTACCCTTCTTGAACTTCTTAGAGGTTGAATACTGAATCTGATATCCGTTAACGTTCTTAACCTTTGCAAGAGTTACGGTCATCTTTTTCTTAGCCGGCTTAACCTTCTTAACCTTGGTGTTCTTAAGCTTCGGAACAGCCACGGTATAAGAATCGTCGCCCTCAACGCAGGTATAAGTTCTTACGCCCTTAGCCTTAAAGGTCGGCTGCTTTGTAACCTCGTCCATATACATATGGCCCGTAGCCCTAACCGAATGACTGTTCTCTGTGCCGCAGAATATACACGTATTGCTTATACTACCAGGTACGGTACAGGTAGGATGAACGACTACCTCGTTATCAGGATTATAAGTGTGGCCGGGAGTAGTGAACTTAACGCGAATGCTTAACGTGTCGCCGCTGCCGCTTGTGGAAACATCGGTACAGCCTTCTACTGTTGCATAAGCTGCTACTGAAAATGCATAGCCGTCTGTTGCCTGAACTACCGCGGTTGCAGTATATTCTTTTCCGCACTCAAAAGCACTGTCCGCATCCCAGCTTAAAGCTATTTTCTTTACGCCAAATTGATTGTTAAGAATAAAATCATTAATAGGATACTGACCGCCTACAGGAGGAACGATGCCGCTTAAACTTACGGTTGAAATATATCTTGAAGGCGTTTTATAAGTTGCTGTTATGCTGCTTATTTTACTGTCTGCATCAATTATGTAATCAGCGCCGAATTCATTGATAACGGTAACATCCTTTTTGGCAACATATGAATAAGCATTATTTATAATGTAAAGTTTGTATTCCGAACTTGCTTCTATTGCAGTAGCACGGGCAGCATTTACATCTCCGCCGCCTACGAGAGACCATGTTCCGCCGCTTCTCTGGAAGCTGTAATAATTCGTGCTGGTATAATAGAAAGTAACCGAAATATCAGTTTCAGTGCCATTAAACTGATAGCCGATACCGTCAAGAACATCGCCTATTGTGAGTCCGAGTCTAACTTCGGGAAGGGTTACGGTTGTTGGCTGAGCGCCGACACAGGTATAGGTATAAGTTGCCGTTACGTGACGAGCAGTAACATCCGTGCTTACCGGTAAAATGTCATCAGCGTAAGATGACTGAATTGAAGGACCGGAAGGCGTGTTGAAATAATAATGCTCTTTTGCATTTATATCAAGCACTGCATAATAAGTTTGACCCGCTTCAAATTTTGTTCCTGCGGGCAAAGCAGTTCCGCCTACCGAACCTTTATACCATGTTGTTGTAATTGTTGCTTTTTCTCTATCGCTACCTTTAAATCCGAGACCTGTTACAACATTTCCTTCAACACAAGGAATGTCATCCATTCTGAGCGATAAAACCTCGGTATCGGTAGTAGCGATTGATTTTGTTGAACCGCAGACACCACAGGTATAAAGAATATAGCTTCCCTTATCTTCGCCGGCATTATAGGTATGAGCGGTTTTCTCTACCTCTTCACCGCACATATCGCAAACCTTCCAGTGATAGTCATAATCCTTCTCCCATTCACCGGTAGCTGCAGCATGCGGGCAGGCGATTTCAATACCGTCGGCATTTACGAAAGCGTACTTGCCGTCGTTGCTTACGAGATAGGGATTGAACTTTTTATTATCAATTCTGATAGTATGCTTAGTTGTGAAAGCATAGCCGTCTTTAGCGGTAAGAATCATACTAACGCCATAGCTTCCGTAGGTTGCAACGGAACCGATGTCAATATTCTGACCGTTTCTTCTTACTGCAGTAAGCTGGAAGCCTTCAATAGACGTATAGTTTAAGCCGTAGGTGTTCTGGTCAATCGGCTGACCGCTGTAAATTCTTCCTGTAAAGAGAACCGTATCGGGAACATAGTTCTGAGGACAGGCACCGAAATCGTACTGAACCTCAATTTCATCGTCGGCGTCGTTGCTGAACTTGAAAACAGTAGCTTTTGCGCCGTTTACATAGCCGTCGGTAGCGCCGTATTTATCGTCGTAAATATAGCCGGCGGGCGCCTTAACCTTAACGGTAACGCGGTATTTATGACCTGCGATAAATGTATCGCTCACACCAATCGTCTGCCAGTCCGACACATTCAAGTCGAACCACATAACGCGCAAAACGGTACCGCCGTTTGAATCGGTTACGTCTCCCTCTTTGTCAGTTTCACTGCCCGAGGAAGGAGCCGTAACGGTAAGATAAACATCCTTTGTCATCGGCACTGCCTGAGCGTTGAACGTAAGCCCTGCCGTAATACTTGTAAGCATTACTAATGACAGGAGAATTGATAAAACCTTTTTCATATTTTTACCTCCAAAATAAACTGATTAAAAGGTATAATCTTTCTATGTTATTATAATATAGACAACAAATAAAATCACTGGCACAAGTGCTAGTAACAAATAAATAAAAGGACTGAAATATCAGTCCTTCAAAGTTGTAACAATTAGCTTGTTTTCTATTACGGCGGCAAGGAGCTCGTGCTTATTGTTAAAGCCGCCCTTTTCAACAATCTGGTCAAGGTTCCACCTTACGCCGTTTTTTGATAAACCGAGTTCTTTAGCGATTTCGTCATAGGTCATACCCATAACGAAGCGGCGGAGAATCTGTATCTGACGCGGCGTTATTTCCGAGGAAAACATATTTTTAAGCTCGACGCTCGGGCTTTCGTCGGGAAAGACCTTTTCGCCCTTTACGGTTCTTCTTATAACGTCGAGAAGCTCCTCCTCGCCGTGGTCCTTATACCAAAGGCTGTCAGCGGCGCCCGTCTTTGCGCGAACGAGAACGTCGGGGTCGATAAGAGAGGTAACTACGACGACCTTCGTTTTTCCGTTTTTTCTTATTCGCTCGCCGACGGAAAGCCCCGAATGGTTATGCGCCGTCTGAACGTCCATAAGGACTACGTCGACCTTATATTTTTTACATATTTCTTCCGCCTCAAAGGCATCCTTTAAGGAGGCGGTAAGAGCAAAGTCCTTTTCCCCGCTTATCATATTAACAAGATGATTCAGCATATAGAGGTTGTCCTCAACAATTACGGTATTTATCATCGTCACATCTCCCTCGGTAAAATAATTTCAAGCATAAAGACGGGGCTTGAATAAACGTTCATTTTTCCGCCTGCGCTCTCGGTTTTTCTTCTGAGTAACGAAAGTCCTCCGCCCTCGGTAATTCCGTTCTTTGGAACGTCACCGTTATCGGTAAAGCGGGCGGTAACGGTATCGCCGCCGCCGATAATTTTAACAAACAGTTTAGTCGCTTTAGCGTGTTTTATACAATTAGTAATACTTTCGTCGGCTGCGGCAGTAATGAGCCTTTCCTGCTTTTCGCTGAGCTTTTCGGCTGACTCAACGATAAGCTCAACGCCCATACTTTCAGCCTTTTCGCGAGCCTCGTCAAGAGTTGAAAGCCTTTTATCGACGCGGTTATCGGCAAAATAGCCGACAGCGGTTTTTAACTGGGCAAGCTGATATTCCATATCGCCCGCGCTGCCGCCGTCCATTATCTTAGTAATGGCGATAAGGCTCGTGCCTATATCGTTATGAATCTGGGTTTTCAGGTTAAGCGATTCCTGCTCACGTATTCTTTCGGAAAGGCGCTCAAGCATTACGCGGATTTCTTCGTTAGTCTTTTTAAGCTCCGCGTTTTCCCTTTCAATAGCGGCGTTAGCCTCATAGAGCTGAGTAACGTCGGCGGCAGTAGTCTGAGTAAAGCCCTTCAGCGTATCAGCCCTGAGAGCGTCGGTGGTTATACGCCAGATTTTTCCCGACGCGGTTTTATACTCGTGAGACGGGAGCGCCGCCCTGAGCTCCGTGAGAGTACAGGGATAAACGCCAGAAGCGCTGAACGCAAGCTCCGACATAACGCGGTTAATAAGAATTATTCTCCCCTTTTCGTCGGCGAAGCAGATACCCGAATTAAGATTATCGAGCGCCTGCTTTATCGACGACGGCGTCAGGCGGTTTTTATTTTTAACGTATTCCCTTCTGCTCTGAACGGCGGCGTACGCTGCCACGCCGATAGACAGAAGCAATACTGCAGCGAAAGGTATATTCACGTAACGCGCGGCGCTTCCGTCGGAAGCTGCGGAGCTGCTCAGATATGCGAGAAATACCACAAGCGCCGTGAAAAGCGCTCCGTCGGTCAGGCAGTATTTTGCACTGCGCGTTGAAACGTATTTATAGATTACGAGCGCGAACTGAAGGGTTCCCGCAATAAACAGAAGCACGCAAAGCGCATATTGCAGGGAAAGGGCAAGAGACGAGAAGCTATACATCACCGCACCTCCCTTATCAGCTCAAGCGAACCGTCACGGATTACGCGGGCGTCGGGATATTGCGCAATAAACGAGTCGCTTATATCCGTGCAGTCGGTAAGAATATTAATTCTCAGCACGCCGTTGATATTACAGAGACGGAAGCTGAAATACCCCGCGTTCTCCATAACCGCCTCAACGGCGCTTTCAAAGAAATCGTACGAGTCCGAAAGCACTCTGCCCGAAACGTTTTCAAGCTGAGTATCAACATAATACGAGCCGTTGACTCCGACGAGCTTCAGCGCCCTTACGCTTTCGTTCAGCGCGCTCGTGAGCATAAGCTCGGGGAACGAGTCGGCGTACTCCATAGACAGAACGAAGTCCTTGCTTCGCTTGATATACGTTCCGAGAACGACGATTTTTGCGAGCGCACGGCGCTTTTCGTCCTCGGTTTCGGCCTCCTGATATGCGCTCACAAGGAGCTCTATTTCTTCAAGGCGGGACTGGGTTTTAGCCTGAAGCAAATCGTAGAGCCTGTTACGCTCCTCGACGGTTTTATGCGTCGCCTCTTTTTCGTACTCGACGCGTAGGAGGGCGTTTCTTTCGTAAAGCTCCTCGCGGCGCTCCTCAAGCGTTTCGCGCAGGTTGAGAAACTCCTCGACGTTTTCGGTCCACACGGCGTAGCCGCCGTCAACGGGCATATTATGAAGGAGCTTTCCGTTATCTAAAACGACGGGCTTTTCCTCTGCGCGCTTTACGTCCGCAACCTCAAGAGGCTCGGCGGCGCTAGCTTTAAAAAACGCATTATATTCCCCGTCAAAAAGCTGAACGGGCGTGTCGGACGACGCGGTCAGAAGCTCGGCGTAGCGGGTATTCGACTGAACGAGTCCGCACTGAATACACGCCTCAAAAAAGGCGGTGAACACAAGGCAGTATACGATTGAGAGGTCGCCGAGATAATTGATTACGAACGGAATACGCGTTGCATAAAGCACCGTATACGCTATGCCTGCGGCAAAAGGAATCAGCGGAGCGAGCTGATACCTTCGGCTTTTGGGAAGACGGGATTTAACCGTCATAACCGCAAGCGCTGAAATTGAGCAGACAACTATCCACGCGATAATAGTATAGTACACGGCGCCGTACTTATAGTCAAAGGCGCTGTCAGCCGTGAACGCGCCGTTAAAGCTGAACACGAGCCCGTGTAAATCGTTAGTCATAACGAGCGAAATAAGCGCAAACGCAGGGAGAAAAAGAAGCGCTGCGCTTCTTCTTACACGGTAGGCTTCGCTTTTTCCGAGATAAAATGACGTATAAAGAGCAAGAAGCGGAATCAGCACAAGCGGGATATAATACATATACCACAAATACCTTGACAAATCGGGGTTGATTACGTATCTGAAGCGGATTTCACGCAAGGCGAGCCAGAACACCATAAGCGCCGAAACTGCGGTAAGCAGGCGCTTCGTTCTTTCCTGCATTACGCGCTTGTCAACGCTTATTCCCCACACGGAGAATATTCCGATATAAATAAATATTCTTATACAGTTTAAAAACTTATTGAGAAAGCGGGCGTCGACGATAACGAGCTTCGTTAAGACGTTACAAAGAACAGCTACCGCGATAAGCACGGTAACAGCGGAAATAATCTCAGTAAGCTGTCTTTTTCTCTTCACGCTCTTTCTCCTTTATTTTATCTTTAACGTATTGAGGTATTCCTTCCACTCGGGAGTTATACGATAGCTTTCACGCGCTTTCTGAATAACTTTATTATGAGTCCACACGTCGAGCCTTCTGTTTTCAATAAACGGAAGAACCGCCTCATACTGCTTAGCGAGCGCGGTCGCGAAATACCACGCAATCATCATATTTACGTAGTATTCTTCGCTTCTTATACCGCTCACCGCTTCGGGATACTTTAATTCAAAATCATCGTCGAGAAAATGCTGCATAAGCATTTTAATACCGAAGCGCACGGTATAGGTTTTATCCGATTTCAGCCATTCGTCAATATAAGCAAGAAGCTCGGTTTTATGCTTTTTAAAGACCTTCGGCGAAAGCTGGTCGCAGGTTGCCCAGTTATCGACATAAGGCAGAAACCGGCAGGTTTCGTTTATGCAGCATTCAAAGTATCCCGAAGCGGTGAGCGGTATAAGAAGCGAAGAATACTACGTAAATATGATG
>JAILGO010000061.1 GCA_024696725.1 Eubacterium sp.
TAAGACAGCCGTCGAAGGTAACGCTTCCGAGGTTTGTGCACTCGGCAAAAGCGCCCCAGCCGATAGCGAAAATATTTGTAAAATCAACGCGCTCGATAGTTTCTCTTCCCTGGAAGGAGGTAGTATTTACCGAGGTCGCACCGTCCGTAGACGAGAAATCCACGAAGTTTACGCCGCCGATAATATTAACCCACGGCTCAGAGCCCTTGTCGTAATACTGAAGGTCACCGTGTCCCGTGAAGTAGAGTCTTGCGTCGGCGAGATTAAAATTCCATCTCAGCGTTTCGCCCGTGTTCTTATAGCAGTCGCCGCTGAGACTGCTCCATCCGATTTTCGGAACATCGCCCGTTTCAAGCGAGGTGTTATCGGTAATAAATGCAGTTACGGGACAGCCGCCCACGGCGTTTATTCCGAGCGAGCTTATACCCGTACCGAGTCCGATTACGGCAAGCGAGGTACAGCCCTTGAAAAACTCGTCGGGAACCTTAGCCGCGTAGGAATCAACATAATTAATATAAGCGCTCTGAAGCGAGGTACAGTTTTCAAAAGCGTTGGTCCAAAGCCAGGTACAGCCGTTCGGAAGGAAGGCGTGCTTAAGCGAGGAACAGTTCATAAAAGCGTGGTCGCCGATTGTATCAATCGTTCCCCAGTTAACGCTTTCAAGCTCCGTACAGTCCTTAAACGCCCTTGAGCCGATATTCGGAATTCCGTCGGAAATAACGACGCTTTTTATACTCTCCCGCTCGTTATACCACGGCGCAGGGCTGTTGTCGTAATAGTCGTACATTCTGCCGCTTCCGCTTACGGTAAGCACGCCCGAATCGTTAAGCGTCCAGCTTAAGCTGTCGCCGCAGCTTCCCGAGGAAGCTGCAGAAGCGTTAAACGCCGTACCGAATAAAAAGGAAACCGCTAAAAGTATACTGAAAACGCCCGAAAGTAGCTTTTTCATATATTTCACTCCTGCTCCTTATTCTTATCGTAAATAATCTTTAAGCCGTCTATAAGAAGGTCTTTATCGTAAACCATACTGTGCTTACACGCACGGGCGATTTCTCTTCCGAGTCCGCCCGTTACGACGACGCTCGCCTTCTCGCCGAGCTCCTCTTCGAATCTTTCAACGAAGCCGTCGAGCATAGCGGCGGTACCTATAACCGCGCCCGAGCGCATTGAGTCGATAGAGTTAGTCCCGATAACCTTTTTCGGCGCGGATATATCAATCTGGGGAAGAAGAGCGGTTTTAGTTGAAAGGGCGTTGATTGAGGTATTGACGCCCGCGGTGATTATACCGCCGATAAACTCCCCTTTTCCGTTTACAACCGAGCCCGTGGTAGCCGTACCGAGGTCGAAAATAATTACGGGACAGGGATATTTAGCTTTTGCAGCGACGGCGCCTACCGCTAAGTCTGCGCCGAGCTGAGCCGGGTCGTCGATTTTAATCGGCAGTCCCGTCTTTATACCGGGGCCCACTACGAGCGGACTTATTCCCGTTACGAATTTTACCGCCTTTTTAAGCGTTCCGATAAGCGCGGGAACGACGCTTGAAATAATTGCGCCGTCGATATTCAGTGCCTTGTGAAGCGAGAGGAAGGAATGAATCTTCATTGCGTATTCTTCGTCCGTTTCGTTAATATTGGTCGAAAGCCTGCCCGTGCTGACAAGCTCTTCGTCGTAAACGCCTAAAACTATATTTGTATTGCCTACGTCAATAGCGAGAAGCATCTTGATTCCCCCTTGGGTATAATAGTCCTTTTTAATAATATCATAAATTATTTCAATAGTAAATATAAATTTGATTTATAGTATAAGTTATGCTATAATATATTGACTAATTTCCCTAAGGAGAACACTATGTACAAGGCTGTAATTCTTGATTTTGACGGTACCGTCTGCGATACGGGAAAAGGCATTAAAGAAAGCGTAAGATACGCGCTCGACGCGTGTTCGGTAAGCTACGACGCCGGGGAGGATTTATCCTTCGTAATAGGTCCGCCGCTGCTCGTAATGTTTCAGGAGCATTACGGCGTAAGCGTCACCGAGGCGGAGGAGCTTGTAAGAAAATACCGCGAGCATTATACCAACACGGGTATATACGAATCCGAGCTTTACGGAGGTATCGAGGATATGCTCATATCGCTTAAGGAGGAGGGGCTGCTTCTCGGTATAGCCTCCTCAAAGCCCGCGAAGTACGTTACGCTTCTTCTCGAAAAATTCAATCTTCTTAAATACTTTGACTCGGTATGCGGCGTTGACTTCAAAACCGACTGCGAGCCGAAATCGAGCATTATCGCCCGTTGTATCGAGGCTCTCGGCTGTACGGGAAACGAGGTTTTCATAGTCGGCGACAGAGCCTACGACATAAGCGGTGCGGCTGAAAACGGCGCCGACAGCGCAGGCGTTCTTTGGGGTTACGGAAACAAGTTCGAGTTCATCGAGGCAGGCGCGAAGTATATCGCGGAAAAGCCCGGGGACATTCTCGCAATAGCGGAGGGCTTCTACGAGCAAACCGAGGCGGTCAACGTGATTTTCGACGGAAGAATTCTTACCGTTCACAACGACGACGTTACGCTCTGTGACGGAACCGAAACAACACGCGAATGCGTCGACCATCCGGGCGGCGTTGCGGTTATCGGAATTACGGACGAGAACGATATTCTTCTCGTAAGACAGTTCCGTTATCCGTATAAAGAAACCATATACGAAATACCCGCGGGAAAGGTTGAAAAGGGCGAGGACCCGTTCGAAACGGGAAAGCGCGAATTCAGGGAGGAGTGCGGCGCGATAGCCGAAAACTACTTCTCACTCGGCGAGATTTACCCCTCTCCCGGCTACACTAACGAAATTATCCGGCTTTACGGCGCGACGGGAATCACCTTTGAAAATCCCGAGCCGGACGCCGACGAGTTCCTTACCGTTAAGAGAATGAAGCTCGGGGAAATCGTCGAAAAAATAATGAGCGGCGAAATCAAGGACGCAAAAACGGTCGCTGCGGTATTTAAGTTAAAGGAAAAGCTTTCAAAAAATGATTTATCTTGATAACAGCGCAACCACAAGACCCGAAAAGGCGGTTGCGGATAAGGTATACGAAATGCTTACGGAGCGCTTCGGCAATCCGTCAAGCTTTCACAGAGCGGGGCTTGACGCCAACGCCGAGATAAGAGGCGCGCGAAACGCGCTCGCCGACGCGCTTTCGTGCGACGACGGGGAAATATATTTTACCTCGGGCGGCACGGAGGCTAATAACCTCGCAATCTTCGGCGCTGTACAGGCTAACCGCCGTAAGGGCAGAAGAATCGTCACGACGGAAATCGAACACGAAAGCGTACTCGAGGCGGTAAGAGCGCTCGAGCTTGAGGGCTACGAGGTCGTAAGGCTTTCGCCCGACGGCGGGGGAAACATTTCGCCCGAGCAGATTTACGGGGCGGTAAACGCCGACACTATTCTCGTCAGTATGATGTACGTAAACAACGAAGTCGGCTCAATTCTTCCCGTGACGGAAATAAAAAAAGCCGTAGCGAGAGCGAAGGCTCCCGCGCTGATTCACGTTGACTGCGTTCAGGCGTTCGGAAAAATTCCCGTTAAGCCGAAAAAGCTCGGCGCGGATTTAGTAACGGTAACGGCGCATAAAATTCACGGTCCGAAGGGCGTCGGCGCGCTTTACATAAAAAAAGGAGCGCGGATTGTTCCCCGTCAGTACGGCGGCGCTCAGGAAAATAAAATCCGTCCCGGCACCGAGGCGGCTCCGCTTATTGCCGGCTTCGGCACGGCGGTCGGACTTATACCCGACCTTAAGGAGCAGAGCGAAAAAATTAAAGCGCTGAACGCCTATACGAAAAATGCGCTCTTTAAAATTGACGGGCTTAAATTCAATTCCCCCGAAAACGCGAGCGATTATATATTAAATGTTTACGTTCCTACTTTTATGACGAGCCAGACCGTCGTTCAGCACCTTTCTTCCGAATACGGTATCTGCGTTTCAAGCGGCTCAGCCTGCGCTAAAGGAAAAAAGAGTCACGTGCTTACAGCTATGAAGCTCAGCGACAGCGTAACCGAACATTCTATAAGGATAAGCTTTTCGCGCTTCAATACCGAAAAAGACGCCGACGCGCTTTTCCGCGCGTTAGAGGAAACCTGTAAAAAATACCCTCGTTAAAGGAAATAATATGAAAGAAATTATACTTATTAAAAACGGAGAGCTTGTACTCAAGGGGCTTAACCGAAACACCTTTGAGGATATACTTATTAAGAATATGAAAAAGGCGCTTCGCGATATCGGAGAATTTACTTTCACGAAATCGCAGTCGACGATTGTCGTAGAGAGCGCCGACGGCGAAGCCGACCTTGACGACGCTACCGACGCGCTCAGCCGCGTTTTCGGAATAGTTGCGCTTTCGCGCGCCGCCGTCGCCGAAAAGGATATAGAGGAGATAAAAAGAACCGCGAGAGAATATCTCGCCGACGAGCTTTCGCTCGCTTCGACCTTTAAGGTTGAGGCTAAAAGAAGCGACAAGAAATTTCCGCTTAAATCTCCCGAGATTTCAAGGGAGCTCGGCGGCTATCTTCTTTCAAAGTTCAATCACCTTAAGGTCGACGTTCATAATCCCGACGTTACGGTTACCGTTGAGGTCAGGGATTCGCACGCGTTTATAAGAGGCAACAATATCAAAGGCGCGGGCGGTATGCCCGTTTCGACGAGCGGACGCGCCGCGGTGCTTATCAGCGGCGGTATAGATTCGCCCGTTGCCGCATATATGATGGCAAAGCGCGGAATAGAGCTTGTTGCCGTTCACTTCGCTTCGCCGCCGTATACGACGGAGCTTGCGGAGCAGAAGGTATTTGAGCTTTTACATAAGGTAGCGCGTTACAGCGGACCGATAACGACCTACGTCGTACCGTTCACCGAGCTTCAGGAGGCTATAAGAGACAAGTGCGACGAGCAGTATTTCACGATAATAATGCGACGCTTTATGATGAAAATAAGCGAGATTCTCGCGCGGCATCAGAACTGCTCGGCGCTGATTACGGGAGAAAGCGTAGGACAGGTCGCGAGCCAGACGATATATGCGCTCGGCTGTACGGACGCCGCAACCGACCTCCCCGTATTCAGACCGTGTATCGGTATGGACAAGGTTGAAATCGTTAATATTTCAAGAGATATCGACACCTTTGAAACCTCTATACAGCCGTACGAGGACTGCTGTACCGTATTCACTCCCAGGCACCCGAAAACGAGGGCAAAGCTTGAGGAGGTAACCGAGGTTGAAAAGGCTATAGAAAACGCCGACGAGCTTATTAAAAGAGCTGCCGACGGCGCGAGAAAAACAGTAATTAAGTAGGTGAGATTATGGGCTACGACCCCGAACTTGAAGAAATACTTAAATCAATTAAGAACGATAAAAAAGCAGGCGAGCATAAAACCGAGCCTATTAATCTTCCTCCGCCGAAGCCGAGATATGATTTCACTCGGGAAAATCCTGAGCCGATACCCGAGCCGGAGCCTGAGGAAAGCGCGTTCACCGAGGAGCTCAGAACCGAAAGCGAACCCGAGGCGGCTCCCGTAGCGGTAACGGTTGAGGAGGAAATAATAACTCCCGTATCCGAGGAAACTCAAAGACTCGCTAAAAAAATCTCAGGCGAGTTCGAAGAAGCTCCCCCGAAGAGAGAGAAACCCGCGAAAGCGGAAAAGCCGAAAAAGGAAAAAGCAAAAAACGACGGCGCAAAGGTTGCTCTTCCCGTCGCGGTTATTTCCGTAATCATAGCGCTTTGCGTATGTATAGGCGGCTTTGTATTCGGTCACGGCTTATACGTAAAGAAATACGAGGCGAAGTACGGAATATCCTTCCCGAAGGGAATACCGATGGAGCTTTGCGATTATTACGGACAGAATCAGAGCCTCGCGGGAAGCGTGAGCTTTAAGGACTACGGAGACGATATCCCCGTTTACAGCGAGCCTCCCGAGGACGGTGCGCTCTTTGAAAAGGGCAGCAGCGTAAAAGAGGAGCAGCATTACAGAGCTATCGCGCTCAATAACGGCGAGGCGGATATCGAAGCGCTCTATAAGGACGGAGAGAGCTTTGTAAAAGCGTCTCAGCAGTTTACTTTTAAAACCGTTTACGGCGAAAATGAAAAGTATCAGGTTATCGCGGCGTATATTATAAACACCCGTCCCGAGGACGATAACGGCTACGCCTTTCCGTATAACTGCTACGGAAACTTCACCCCGAAGAGCTACCGTCATTATCAGGATACGATTAAATGCAGAAGCATTTACAAGACGGGATATAAAATCACTCCCGAGGATTACTGTATGACGGTAAGCGTTCCGACGGATATTATGCCCGACTTCCGTTTTGTAATAGTCGGCGTAAAGCGCGAAAAGCCCGAAAGGATAACTCAGACAAAGCCGAACGACAGAGTTCGTTATCCGCAGGTTTACTGCGACAAGCTCGGCGTTCACAATATCTACGCGCAGTTCTCGTCAAAGTGGTTCCCCGAAATCGTAACTAACGAAAACACGGGCGACACAAGGCAGCTCAGCGCAGAGGATTTTCAATAAATTAAAACCCCACGTTTACCGTGGGGTTTTATTTATTCCGTAATATCCGAGGGATGATAGGTCGGGATATACTTCTGAAGAACGTCTCTTACGTTATCGTTATTAATGCTTTCGAGAGCTTTTAGCATTTCCTCAAACCTGTTTCCGTCTATTTCAAGCGGCAGGTTAACGTAGATTTTTTCGTTAGCCGTGGTTTCCCTCGTTTCCATTTCGGAGACCATGGAAAGCTCCTCATAGAGCTTTTCGCCCGGACGGAGTCCTACGAATTCAATCGGGATTTCGTCCTCGGTGAAGCCGGAAAGGCGGATAAGGTTTTTAGCGAGGTCGACAATCTTAACGGGCTCTCCCATATCAAGAACGAAAACCTCTCCTCCCTTTGCAAGACCGCCCGCCTGACATACGAGCTGAGCCGCCTCGGGAATAGTCATAAAGTATCTTGTAATATCGGGGTGAGTAACCTTAACGGGTCCGCCCTGCTCTATCTGTTTTTTGAAAATCGGAATAACCGAGCCGTGCGAGCCGAGAACGTTACCGAAACGAACGGCGACGTATTCCGTATTCTGAGAAACGCTGTTCATATACTGAACGATAATTTCACAGATACGCTTCGTACAGCCCATTACGTTAGTCGGGTTAACCGCCTTATCGGTAGAGAGGATAACCATTTTACCGACCTTATACTCGTTACAGAGAAGAGCTACGTTATACGTTCCGAATACGTTGTTTTTAACTGCCTCGCAGGGACTGTCCTCCATTAAAGGAACGTGCTTATGCGCCGCAGCGTGAAAAACGACCTCGGGATGAAATTCCTCAAAGACCTCGCGCAGTCTGTCGAAATCGCGCACGGAGCCGATTCTTACCTTAATATCAATCAGTCCGCCGTAACGGTCGTTAAGCTCGTTCTGAAGCTCAAAGGCGCAGTTTTCGTAAATATCGAAAATTACAATCGTTTTCGGGTTGTACCTCGCTACCTGAGCGCAGAGCTCCGCGCCGATTGAGCCGCCGCCGCCCGTTACAAGCACGGTTTCTCCGATAAGATAGCGGCACACCTTTTTATCAAGCTTAACCTCGGGACGGGAAAGAAGGTCCGAGATATCGACGTTACGGATTCTTCTGTCCGAGGTTTCGTCGAACATATCCTCAACCGACGGACTGATTTTAATCTTACAGCCCGTTTCCATAGCTATATTTATTACCTCGCGCTGTCTTGCCTTGGTAGCCGAGGGAATACAGATTACTATCTGGTCTATTTTATATTTTTCCGCAAGCTCGGGAATCTGGTCGCAGGTTCCGACGACCTTTACGTTGTTTATTTTTTTACCCTTTTTCTGAGGATTATCGTCTATCGCGATAACGGGACGTCCGCCCTTAAAGCCCTCGTTTGTAAGCGCGTCAATTACGAAATTGCCCATAAAGCCCGCGCCGACAATCATAACGCGGTTTTTCTTTCCGCCTTCGTAGGAGCGGAAAACGCGCTTAAAAATCTTAAAGCCCTGACGCGGAATAATAATGCACACAATCAGGAAGAGGAACATCATTATATACGCGTAAAAAGCAAGATAAAATTTATAGCCGAACGAAAACATCACCCTGTCTATAAGAAACAGCAGTCCCGTTTCAACAAACGCAGCCGCGAGTCCTCTTACCAGCTCGTCAACGCCCGCATACCTCCATACCGAACGGTACAGACCGAACGCGAAGTTTATTATTACCGCTATACAGCCCACGAGAATAAAGTGGGGATAGTCGAAATATTTATAGTCGTCTATAAGCAATCTTCCGCCGTTCGTAAACATTACGATAGCGGCGTTACAGGCACAGAAAAGCGCAAAGTCCATAGCCATAACTATCGCGTTTTTCAGTATCTTCGTAAACTGATTGCCTTTATAATCTCTGTCTTTTGCCATTATTCAGACTGCTCCTCAACTTTTCTTCTGCTTCTGATTTTGCGGGATACCGCCTTAACTGCAAGAATTGAAAACGATAAAGCCGCGGTAACGCCTATAATGCCGAGCGGTATAATATAGTCCTTTTTATGAGAGGCGAGCTTTTCGATATTAATTCCTATCTCCGCAAGCTGCTGCTCTCTCGTTTTAATAAGCGGCTGAGTCGGTGCCGTAGTAACGTTACCGCCGCCGAGCGGAGTCTTACGCGTTACCTCGGCGGTATTAGCGCCGACGGTGAACTCGCACTGACGGTAAATCTCGTCGTTTGCGCAGACGACAACCGTCGCCGTACCCTCTCCCGTTGCGGTAATAACACCGCCGTCGGAAATCTCGATAATATTTTCCTCGTCACAGAAATAGCCTACCACCGCGCTCGCGCCCTTCGGCTTAACCGAATAGTCAAGCTCGACGCTGTCGCCGATTTCAAGCTCGGTAGTCGCGGCGTGGATAGTCATATCCTTAGCTACGACGGGCGGCTTAGTAGTCGACTCGGTCGTCGTTTCGGTCGTCGTTTCCTTTTTAGTCGTGGTTTCTTTTTTTGTAGTCTGCTGTCTTGCCGTCGTCTGCTTTTTAGCGGTTGTCGGCGCTTTAGTCGTTGCAGCAGTCGTCGCCTTTGTCGTATCCTCGTCGCCGCCGCTTCCGACAGCGCTCCAGTTGGGAGCGCCGTAGCCGAGTATTGAGCTTACGTTGGCGTACGGCTTCGAGCCCGAGGAGTTATAGCTTTTTGCCTTAACCTTACCCGAGCAGTTACCCTCTATAGTATAGACCGTGCCGCCCGAATAGGAGCTTACTATACCGACGTGCTGAGCCGAGCCGTTCCCGCTCCAGTCGAAGAAAACGAGGTCGCCCTTCGACGGCGTATAGCCCGAGCCTCTTTCGTGGTAGCGTCCCTTATTCTGATACCAGCTAATCATAGAGTTACAGTTTCCGCCGCTCGGTACGATATTAGCGTAAAGCTTTACGCCGAGGCTTTCGCCCGCCTTGTTAAAGCACCAGAGCGCAAAGGTAGTACACCAGCCGCCCTGATAGCCGTACCATTCGCCGTATTTTGAATATGTACTCGAACCCTCGTAGCCGATTTCATTTTCCGCTATTGAGATTACCTTCGACTTCATTTGCCCTACCGTCGCGGCGTACGCGTTAAGCGGCGCTGCGGCAAGAAGCGTCAGGCAAAGTATAACCGTAATTATTTTTTTCATACCCGTTTCCTTAAAATATTACAAATTAATTATAAAAGTTACGATAATATTACAAATTACATTATACACCCTTGAATATAAAAATCAAGTAAAAAATAAAAGCAGGCTTATAACCTGCTTTACCATTTAAGCTCGTGGAGCTCGCCCTTAAGGCTCAGCTCGGGATAATCCCATTGTCTTAAAACCTCGTACATACCCACGGCGACGGCGTTTGAAAGATTCAGCGAGCGGATAATTCCCCTCATGGGAAGTCTTACGCAGCTGTCGTGATTAGCCTTTAACAGCTCCTCGGGCAGTCCGCGCGTTTCCTTACCGAAAACGAGAAAACAGCCGTTCGGATAGGTAACCTCGCTGTGCGCCTGCTCGGCTTTTGTTGTGAAATAGAAGAAGTCGCCGCCCTTGTTCTTTTCAAAAAAATCCGTCGTCGAGGAATAGTAGGTTATATCAAGCTTGTCCCAGTAATCAAGCCCTGCGCGCTTTACCCTTTTATCGTCTATACGAAAGCCCATCGGCTCTACGAGGTGAAGCCTTGCGCCCGTTGCCGCGCAGGAACGCGCGACGTTTCCCGTGTTCTGCGGAATTTCGGGCTCTATTAAAACTATATTAAGCGAGTGTTCCATTTATATATACCTCAACAAGATTAAGCTCCTCGTCAACGACGGTAAAATCGGCTGACTTTCCTACGGCTATCGAGCCGATACTTCCTTCGCAGCCGATAACGCGGGCAGGGTTAATCGTGCACGCCTTAAGCGCCGTTTTAAAGTCGATTCCGAAGTTCAGAAGATTTTTGAATTCGTCAAAAAGATTTGTAACCGAAGCGGCTATCGTGCCGTCCGGAAGCCTTGCTACGCCGTCGTTTTCCTTAACATACACCGTCTGTCCGCCGAGCTCGTATTCTCCCGCGCCGAGACCTGCGGCGCGCATTGAATCGCTGACCGCGACCGCTCTGTTTTCGCCGAGAATTTTAAAGGCGTTACGCAGAGTTTCGGGACAGATATGGTAACCGTCGCAGATAAGCTCGCAGGTCGCCGTGCTGTCAAGCGCCGCGCCGACCGTTCCCGCTTCGCGCGAAGTCATGGGAGACATCGCGTTAAAGAGGTGGGTAAAGTGCTTCGCGCCGAGCGAAAGCGCCGTTTTGCATTCATTCGCGGTTGCGTTGGTATGACCTATTGAAACCGTGCATCGGGAAGCGCAGTTTTCAATAAATTCCCTGCTGTCAAACGCCTCGGGCGCTATCGTAATAAGCTTCATAAGTCCGCCCGACGCGCCGTATAATTTTTCAAAAGCCCCGGGCGTTCCTTCAACAATATATTCCTTATTCTGAGAGCCGCATTTTTCCCTTGAAATAAACGGTCCTTCAAAGTTAATTCCCGCAACTTTTGCGCCTGAACTGTTCTTGGTGTACTTATAATCTGCAATAACGCCAGCGGTTTTAATAAGCTCGTCAACGGGACGGGACATAGTTGTGGGGCAGAAAGAAGTAACGCCGTTTTTTGAAAGATAAGCGCTCATTTTATTAAGCGATTCGGCGGAATTATCGCCCGTATCGCCGCCGTTTGCACCGTGAATATGTACGTCAATAAAGCCGGGAAGGAGAATCTTTCCGCCCATATCAATTCCGTCGCCGTTAATAAAGCCGATTTCGGTAATTATTCCGTTTTCGGTTTTAATGTCGCCGAATTCCTTTTCAAAGCTCTCGTTAAAAAAGGTACAGTTTTTTAAAAGCATCACGAGTTATCCTTTACAATTTTTAAAGCTAATTCCTCAAGCTCCTCATAGCGCTCGAGCCTGCACATCTCGCGACGAAGAGCCGCTCCGCCGCGGAGTCCCTTAGTATAATACGCCGCGTGGTGACGCGCTTCGCGCATTGCGGTATACTCTCCCTTATATTCTACTATCGTCTTTATATGCTTCAGCATAGTAAGCATTTTTTCGCTTACCGACGGGTCGGGCAGGACGCGGCACTCGTCGAGATAAGCGTTGATTTTTGAGAACACCCACGGATTACCGAGCGCTCCCCTTCCGACCATCAGCGCGTCGCAGCCCGTTTTTTCAAGCATAACGGCGGCGCTCTGCTCGTCGGTAATATCTCCGTTTCCTATTACCGGAATTGAAACGGCTTCCTTCACCTTACGGATAATACCGTAGTCTACCGTTCCGCTATACATTTCCTTACGCGTTCTTCCGTGGACGGCGACCGCCGCGGCTCCCGCCTTCTCGGCAAGCTGTGCAATTTCAACGGCGGTAACGGTTTCGTCGTCCCAGCCCTTGCGGATTTTTACCGTAACGGGAACGTCAGCCGCGCCGGCTACCGCTTTTATAATTTCATAGGCAAGCTGCGGATTTTTCATAAGGCTCGCTCCGCCGCCGTTCATGGCAACCTTAGGCGCGGGACAGCCCATATTTATATCTATAATATCGGGCGAAAATTCAAGGCACTTAACCGCGGCAGCCGCCATAATTTCCGGCTCGTCGCCGAAAAGCTGGGCGCCGCACGGTCTTTCGTTCCCTGTTTTTAAAAGCTCGCCGCTTTTTCTGTCGCCCATTGTCAGTCCCTTTGACGATACCATTTCCGTCACGGTATACGCCGCGCCGTGATTAACGCAGAGCTCGCGGAACGCTCTGTCCGCAATTCCTGCCATCGGCGCGAGAAAGGCAATATGTTTAAATTCAATTTCACCTATTTTCATAGCTTTTACCTCTTTTGTATTATATCACGCACACATTATTAAATCAATTATTGACTTTAATCGTTAATCTGTTAAAATATCTACGGTGATATTATGAACGGGAAAACAAAGGATATTGCGTTTACGGGTATTGCGGCGGCGATAATCGCGGTCTGCTCTTTTATTACAATTCCCGTAGGAGCCGTCCCCGTTACGCTTCAGACCTTCGCGGTCTGTCTTGTATCGGGAATACTCGGGTTAAAAAGAGGAACGCTCAGCGTTCTTATTTACATACTTATCGGCGCTCTCGGCGTTCCCGTATTTTCGGGCTTTAAGGGCGGAATCGGCGTACTGCTCGGCGCAACGGGCGGATATATAATCGGCTTCGTTTTTACCGCTATGATTACGGGTTTCGTTTCGGACAGAACGAAAAAGCTCCCTGCGCTTATGCTTTCAATGGCGCTCGGCGCAGCAATCTGTTACGCCTTCGGCACGGCGTGGTTTATACTCGTTTACACTAAGGAGCAGATGCCGCTCGGTAAAACGCTCGCGCTTTGCGTAACGCCGTTTTTAATTCCCGACGCGGTGAAAATCACAGTCGCTTCCCTGCTGACTTTCAGGCTCAGAGACAGGCTCTTGAAAACGCAGGACGGTTAATATATAATAGGTTCGGTGATATAAATGAGAATGAGACATAAGAAAAATCTTGAAGCAAGGCTTGAAGCAGTGAGCGAATATCTTATCACGCTCCGCACCGACAACCTTAACTTCAACGAGGCTAAAAACGAAAAGCAGCTTATAAATTTAGAGGAAATCTTCGGTAACTCAAACCCCGTATACCTTGAAATCGGCGGCGGCAAGGGACAGTTCGCCTGCACCTTCGCCGAGCAGAACCCTGAGGTTAATATGCTCTGCGTTGAAAAAATCAGCGACGTTATAGTTCTTGCGTGCGAGAAGGCGCAGGAAATGGGACTTAAAAACGTTAAGTTCGTAAGCTGCGCGGCGGAATATCTTGAGGCGTTTCTTCCCGAAAAGAGCTTCGAAACAATCTATCTTAATTTCTCCTGTCCGTTCCCTAAAAAGAGCTACGCCTCTCACCGTCTTACTCACGAGCGCTTTTTGAACATCTATAAGCCTCTTTTAAAGGACGGCGCTCCGATAATTCAGAAAACGGACAATATGCACTTTTTTGAATTTTCAATCGAGCAGTTTTCAAAATGCGGTTTCGTTATTTCAAACGTGTCGCTCGATTTACACAACAGCGACTTCGAGGGCAATATTGTAACCGAATACGAAAGCCGCTTCGTCGCGCAGGGAATGCCGATTTACCGACTTGAAGCGAGAATTAAATAAGCGAATATAACGGGCGCCTGACGGGCGCCCTTCGTTATCGGGCGTATATTCGTGACGATGCGGTCGTCACCTACGGTTTGCAGGAGTGATTCGCGAATCGACCTTGCAAGTATAATGTTCAGCTATAAAAAGTTAGAAATAAAAACCGTTAAAAGGGAACGCCGTCCGCATTGCGGTACCCAAAATTTTGTTAAACGCCCGATACGGCGTTTCAAAATTTTGACCGCGGCTAAGTTCTTATTGCTCCCTTCATCTCGCACCGCGAGCGGTCGCAAACGAACCCAGACTGTTTCTATCCTTCGGATTGCCCTGTTCGAGTCTCATCCGCTGTACCAAAAATAAAAGACACCTTGAAGGTGTCTTTATTTTTGGAGCGGATTACGAGACTCGAACTCGCTACCTTCACCTTGGCAAGGTGACGCTCTACCGGATGAGCTAAATCCGCATTTCAATTTGCATAAGTAATTATACAGGCGCAAGGTCTTTTTGTCAAGAATAATTTTTTAATTTCTTATTTACAGAAAGGCGATTTTTTGATACAATGATTAGTACATCACTTTATGAAAGGAGAACGCTATGCCTTACCGTATTATACCTAACGGAGAAATCTGGAACGGCGGAGTATTCTGCGTACCGAAAGCCGTTACCGAAAAAAGCTTAAAGTTCGCAAGCGAAAATCAGCTTAAGGCGTTATTATATCTCCTTTCAAATAACGGCACGGCTGAGCCCGCGGAAATAGCAAAGGCGCTCGGAATAAGCGAGGCGCAGGCGGCGGAATGCCTCGATTTCTGGGTATATGAGGGAGTTTTAAGCTCCGGCTCGGAGGCTGAGGCTGCGCCCGTTGAAAAGCCTGAGCCAAAGCCCGAAAAGCGTGCGCTCGAAAGTCTTCCGATGCCGTCGCTCACTCCGCGCGACGTGGTAAATCTCTGCGCCGAAAACGCGGAGCTTGCAAGTCTTTTAAGAGCCGCCGAGAGTATACTCGCGACGTCGCTCAGCATTTCAATGAAAAGCAACCTTATCAATATGGTTACATACTACGGGCTTCCCGTTTCGGTCGTCGTTACACTTCTTGAATACTATAAGTCGGAGCGCGACGCGGGAAGAAATATTACAACCCGCACGCTTCAGCAAATCGCAAAGGACTGGGCAAACGAGGAGATTTCCACCATCGAGCAGGCGAGCGAAAAGCTTCTTGAAATGGCGGAGAGCGAAAAGCTCTGGCTCAGGGTGCTTGAGCTTTGCGAATTCGATTACAGACAGCCGACTCAGGCTCAGCTTAAAATGCTTCGGCGCTGGAGAAACGATTTCGAGCCCGAAATGATTTTCTTCGCCTGTAACGTTATGAAAAAATACACGGAGGAAGAAAAGCGAAGCCTCAAGGCTATTGATAATATACTTAAAGACTGGAAGCGCAAGGGACTTAAAACTCCCGACGAGGTTAAGAATCAGCCGAAGCCCGACTCAAAGAAGGATAAAAAGAAATCGAAACCCTCCTTTGACATTGAAGAGATTAAAAAGAATTCCGATTTAAACGACGATTTCGATATCTGATAAAAGAGGAGAAAAGCTATGTCTTATCCGAATGAACTGCATATAAAGGCGGAAAAGCTGCTTGAACAGCGCCGTAATAAAGCGAAAATGCTCGCCGAAGAAAAAACAGCTAAAATAAGAGCGTCCGTACCCGAAATAGACAGAGTTCAGACTGAGCTCGCAAATATCGGTATTGAGATTTCGCAGCTGTTTTTATATAAAGGCGACGCACAGAAAAAGATTGAGGAATTAAGAAGCAGGAGCAACGCGCTTACAGAAAAAAGAAGCGACCTCCTCGTTAAACACGGCTACAAAAGGAACGATACGGAGCCTCCGTATACCTGTCCCGCCTGTAAGGACACGGGCTTTAAGGATAACCGAATCTGCTCCTGTCACCGCGAGATATTAAAGGAGCTTATGCGTAAAGAGGTAGCCGCTCACGCTCCGCTTGAGCGCTGCACCTTCGATAATTTCGACCTCGGCTACTATCCCGACGCTCCGCTTGAGAACTCCGTCGTGCCGAGAAACCGCGCGGAAAAGATTCTTGACGCCGCTATGCGCTACGCGCAGAGCTTTACGCCGAAGAGCAAAAGCCTTGTATTTATCGGAAAAACCGGTCTCGGCAAGACTCATATTTCGCTCGCAATCGCTAACGTGGTTATTAACCGCGGTTACAGCGTTTGCTACGGAACGAGCTTCGATATCTGCGAGGATATGCGCGCCGAGATGTTCAGCAATAACGATATTTTCTACTCTAAAGAAAAAGTGTATAACTACGACCTGCTTATTATCGACGACCTCGGAACGGAAATCGACAATAAATACAATATCAGCACTATATATAATATCGTCACCAACCGTTCAAACTCGGGCAAGCCGACGATAATCAGCACTAATCTTGAATGGGACGAGCTGCTTGAAAAGTACGAGCAGAGAATTACAAGCCGACTTAACGGAGATTATCTTCCAATGACCTTCTTCGGCACGGACATAAGACAGCTAAAGAAATGACAGACAATAAAAAGCTGACTCCTTTGAGTCAGCTTTGTTTTTTTATTTTAATATGTAATACAGTCGGTGGTCTGAATTAAAACGCCGTAGGAGATAAGCTTTTCCATCGTTTCAAGGTCGTCGACCGTCCACGCTGCGGCAGTCAGTCCCTCCTCGGAAATCTTTTTAATCAGCTTTCCGTCGTCCTTAAAATTGTCCTTAACGTCCGCGTTGAAATTAACGCCGCAGTTTCCGAGCTCCTTAGCGGTCTGAATCACCTTATCGTCAAGCTTATGGACGAGATAGAAAAGCGGAGCCTTTTCGTCGAGCGCTCTTATCGCCTTAAGATTTTCGGCGCCGAAGGAGATATAAACCGCGTCAGCCTTCGTGTTTTTAACGAGCTCAATTATCTCGTCGTAATGACCGGTATTGTTTTCTCCCTTAAGCTCGATAAACGCCTTCATTTTATAGGCGGCGCACTCCTTAAGATAATCCTCAAGCGTCGTGATTTTTTCGTCGGGATAGTTTTCAAGCCCGTTGCCGTTATCGACCTTAAAACCTTTCAGCTCCTCGTAGGTCATTTTTTCAACCTTGCCGCGACCGTCGGTCATTCGCTTAATGTCCGCGTCGTGCATTAAAACCCAGACTCCGTCGGCGGTACGGTAAGTATCGCACTCGGCTCCCCAGTAGCCCGCAACGCCGGCGCAGGTATATGCGGAAAGCGTATTCTCGGGCGCAATCGCTCTGAAGCCGCGGTGAGCTACAAGCTTAAGGTCCTTATTGTAAGCGAAGCTTGTAAAGCTTATCGTTTTAACCTCGTACTGAACGGGAGTATTATAGTCGTGCTGTTTTTTTAAAACCACGCCGAGAGTAACCGCTCCGACGAGAACGATTACGGCGAGCGCAATCGCTGTAATTTTCTTTTTGTTTTTGTTTACTGCTTCTTGCATTATTCTTCCTCCTCAGGTTCAACGGGAAGCTTTATTACCTTAGCCTCCTCGGTCTCGAATACGTTTTCAAAGCTCCAGTGACCTATAACGCCTTTAGCGCGGCAGCCAAGCACGAAATGAAGCTTGGCTATACCGAAGTCAATGCTTTTATCGGAATACGGGTCCTCAACCGAGCCCGAAAGCACTCCGTTTTCATATCTGAATTTAACGGGACGCCTGTTTACCGCCGAGGGCGCTTTTTCCACAAGCTTCATACCGTAGACGTACGGCTCGGGAAGCTTCGCGTCGCTGTAATCGAACATATCCTGATAGGTCTTGTTTTTATTGTGCGTTGCGGCGTACATCGTTCTTTCAACGGTTGTAAACCTGTTTTTCGGGTTACCGATAGTAATTACGCAGAACAGCCTTTTATTACGCGGAAGGTCAATCATATCGTAGACCTTGTTTTCGTTATACGTTCCGCTTACCCAGCAGGTTGCGAGCCCGTGATACACGCATTGAAGGACAACGCTTTCGCCGTAGTAGCCGCAGTCCTCGCGCGTTTTCTGGCTGTCGGGTCCGCAGACGGCAATCATCGAAAACTTACCCGTGAAAATCCGGAACGCGGGCGTTGCGTCGTCTATAAAAATAAAGTCAAGGTCGGCGGCTCCGTTAACAGCGTCGACCATAGCTCGTATTATATTTTTCGTGTTATCGTCAAGCGGTTTTGATGAATACGCCCTTCTTGAGCGGCGCATATCTATCGCCTTTATATATTCTTCATTTGTCATACTGTCTTCCCGAAAAAATAATTGCAGAACCGAAGCCCTGCAGTTATTATATCACACTCAATATTCAAACTCAACATTATATTTTCTTATCCAGACGTAGACCTGAAGTATATACGCAAGCACCTGAGGCGCGCGCATAAGCTGACCGTACCACGGTTCCTTAAGCGCGTCGGGGTTGTTCATAAGCGCTCTCACCGCTTCGGCGTTAAGCATCTCATAAAGCGGAGAGCTCTTATCGTGCAGCACGAAGTCGACCATTTTACATACCTCGCCGAAATACTCGGGGTGGAAGGTTTTAGGATACGGGCTCTTCTTACGCCAAGTAATCACCCCGGGAAGCTCATTTTCAAACGCCTTGCGGAGTATTCCCTTCTCGCGTCCGTCGAGCGCTTTAATCTTCCACGGCATATTGTAGGCGTATTCTACTATTCTGTAATCGCAAAACGGGACTCTCACCTCAAGCGACGCCTCCATACTCATTACATCCTTACGGACAAGAAGCGTCTGCATAAACCAGTCCATATTCAGAATAAACATTTCGCGCATACGCTTTTCAAGCGACGAATCGGTATCGAGATAATCGGCCTTTTTCACCGTATTAAGATACGCGGCGGTTACGTATTCTTCACCCTCGGGAAGAAAGCCGTCCTTCAATATGCTACGTCTGACGTCAACCGAGCGCGACCACGGGAACGTCTTTTCAAAAAGAACGTCGGTTCTGTGGTACCACGGATAACCCCCGAAAACCTCGTCGGCGCATTCGCCCGAAAGACAGACCGTAAAGCGCTTTTTTACCTCTCTGCAAAACAGCAGAAGCGACGAGTCAACGTCCGCAAAGCCCGGACAGCCTCTTGCAACGGCGGCGTCTATAAGCGCTTCGGCGACCGCGGAATTTGAAAGCACGACGTTATGATGCTCTGATCCGATATAATCGGAAATAAGATTAATATAATCCGAGTCCTTGTTCGGCTGAAACGCGCTTTCCTTAAAATACTTATTATTCTCCGCATAGTCGACCGAGTAGGTATTGAGCGTTTTCTTTTCCTCGGCGTAGCTGTCCGCGGCGACCTTTGATATAATCGAAGAATCAAGTCCGCCGCTTAAAAAAGTACAAAGCGGAACGTCGCTTACAAGCTGGCGGCGTATAGCGTCGGTTACAAGCCAGTGAGTGTGCTCCTGTGCCTCAAGCTCCGTTTCGCCGAAGGGCTCTGCTTTCAGCGACCAGTATTCTTTTATACTGAGCCTGCCGTTTTTTAAGACGAGATACGCTGAAGGCGGAAGCTCGGCTATATCCTTAAATACGGTTTTACCTATCGTCTTTGCGGGACCGAGCATAAATATCTCGTTAAGTCCTTCCCTGCTGCAAACGGGCTCAACCCCCTTAACATAGAGAAGACTGTCCATTCGCGACGAAAACGCAAAAGTTCCGTTTTTAAAAGAATAGTATAGCGGCTTGACGCCGATTCTGTCACGGCACAGAAAGAGCTCTGCGGTTTTTATATTGTATACCGCAAACGCGAATATCCCGTTGAATTTTTCGGCGCACGCCCCGCGCCACTTATGGTACGCCTTAAGCACAACCTCCGTATCGCAGGCGGTGTCAAAGTTATAGCCGTATGAAACGAGCTCGCTTCTCAGCTCATCTGTATTATAAAGCTCGCCGTTATATACGATTACAAGCCGCCGAAGTTCATCGGCTGCGCTCCCTTTTCAACGTCGATTACCGCAAGTCTGCGGTGAATCAGCGCGGCGTTTTCGCTGATGTACTCTCCGTAAGCGTCGGGGCCTCTCATTCTGAGCGAGCGGCTGATTCTGTAAATACATTCGCGCTCGCTCCTTAAATCTATGTTGCTGCTTATTATTTCCGCAATTCCGCACATATATATCACCTCACACTTATCTTATGCAGGAATTGAAAAAATGTAAAAAAATTCAGGGCATCCTATTTTTTAAAAAAAGTATTGACTAAAACATTGACTTGTGATATATTATTAAGGCGTTAAAGAAACGCTGGTGTAGCTCAGTTGGTAGAGCAGCTGATTTGTAATCAGCAGGTCAGGGGTTCGAGTCCGTTCACCAGCTCCATACAAATGGAAGAGTTCCCGAGCGGCCAAAGGGAGCAGACTGTAAATCTGCCGTCAACGACTTCGGTGGTTCGAATCCACCCTCTTCCACCAAAAAACCGAGAAGGCTTACGTCTTCTCGGTTTTATTTTTTAGCGTGGATGGA
>JAILGO010000063.1 GCA_024696725.1 Eubacterium sp.
ACGACCTTTCCGTTATCCTCCGCCACGCCGCAGTAGCTCTGTGAAGCAAAAAATTCTTCGCCCGTTTTCCCGTTTAGAAGCTCCTCCTGCGGAAAGGCGATACCGTCCTCAACGACCTCGTTCCAGATAGAAATCATCGCCGCTATATCTTTTTCGCTGTATTCTCTGATTATCATGTTTTATCTCCGCGGTTTACGATTTATCGTATCCATTATACCATATCAATAATTAAAAGTACAACTATGAAAAAAACGGCGGGTTAACCTGTTTGATACGAAATCTCTTATATTCCGTGACATAAAATGAGTTTATGAATCGGAATATCGCTTACTTTTTCTTTTCAATTATTTCGTAGCTAAGATGAATAAGGTCTTTTAATTCGTCACCGTTTACGCTTCCGTCGAGAATAACCGTGAGCCAGCTTTTTTTATTCATGTGATAAGCAGGGAAGAAGCCCTTGTTATGAAGAAGGGAGCCTATTAGAATCGGGTCGCATTTCAGGTTGATAAAATCTGCCCGCTCTTTACCTTCTAAGCCGAGCTTATTTCTTTCAATGCTTCCTATAAGAGCGAACCACTTTTTGTTTATTCTGTTGCGGAATACGGCATAGTCGGGAAACTGTATCCATAGTTGCTCTCCCTCAACCCCGAATTCATTTTCAATATAGTCGATAGCTTCCTGCCTTAACATAATTAACCTCGCGGATTTTGAAAATACAAATATTATTCTTATTCTCTTATAAACTTCTTGTCTTCGGCTTGAGAATCGTCGCTGACATACCTTTCAACTCTCATACGTAAATCGTATTTTACACGAAGCTCCGATATTTCGCTCATCATACCTGACGCGTGGTGAATATCGAGCGCCTGCTGATTTTTCCAGCTGTCTATCAGTAATACGGTCTTTTCGTCGTTATACGGCGTAAAATATTCGTACCTGAGATTGCCTCCCTCTGCTCTGATTCTGTCGGCAATTCCGCGTTCTTCCATTTCCCGCGCAAAAGCTGCGGCGTCGCCGCTTTCCTTACCCGTATAATAGATGTTAATTGTAATGCTCATATTATTACCTCGCTTTGATAGTTAAAGTCCGCATTGTATCGGGACTGTTTCTATATTATCATAATTTCAAATAAAAGTACAGCCGTGTTATCGGCTGTACGGTTTAATTAATAATCTTTTTTACTTAAGAGGCGGGTTATTTTGCAAGCTCCTTGCCGCTTTGCCACGCCTGGCCGACCTTTTCGCCCGTTACATAGTAGCCCGCTCTGAATTGGTCGAACATAAGAATTCCTGCTTTTGTTATATCTATTCCACCCTTTTCGTCAAGCACTTCCTCGTGAGCGGACACGTTAACGATTTTTCCGATAATACTGTAAACGTTATCGGTTTCAATAATTTCGGCAAGCTCGCACTCCATTGTTACGGGGAATTCTTCGATTATCGGAGCGTTGACTCTGTCGCTTTTTGTTGCGGTCATACCCGTTCTTTCGAATTTGTCCGGGACGGTATTACCCGAAGCGATGCCGAAGTAATCTGCCTCTTTAATGTTTTTAACGTCTGCAAGACTTACCGTGAACGCCTTGTTTTTCTTGATGTTCTTAACGGTTTTGTGAGTTTCGGTAAGCGCTAAGGTGATTTTATCAATATCGCAAATCATTCCCCACGCAGCGTTCATTACGTCAACAACGCCGTTTTCGTCGTAAGTTGCAACCATAAGTACCGGCATGGGATAAACAGCCGGCTTAACTCCTAAATCTTTTCTCATAATAATAATTCCTTTCGTTTGGTTTTTTGTATTATGCTTACTTTCCGTCGGGAAAGCTTGTAAAGAAGGCGTGCTCGTTTTCGGGAAGTCCGTATTTATCCTTAGCATCGGATACGGCTTTTATCATAAAGCTCATATTCTTTGCGAGGTTACGCATAGTTTGTAAGCCCTCAAGGTCTTTTTCAACGTCCTCGGGCGTAAAGCCGTGAACCTGATTCCAGTAGGTGCTTGACGCAACGGGCATTGAGGAAATGGTAAAGTATTTATTGAGCGCGTCGAACGAGGCTGTATTTCCGCCTCTGCGGCAGGATACAACCGCCGCCCCGATTTTCATCTGCTTTGAAAACGGCGTGCTGTAAAACAGTCTGTCAAGAAACGCAAGAAGCGTACCGTTAGGCGAGCCGTAATAAACGGGACTGCCGATTACTACTCCGTCCGCCTCTTCAAAGAGTGGCGCGGTTTCGTTTACCAAATCGTCGAAAACGCACTTACCTCGTTCGCCGCAGGTGTTGCAGCTTATACAGCCGCGTACGGATTTATTGCCGATTTCAACTATTTTTGTTTCAACGCCCTCGCTTTCAAATACCTTAATCATTTCATTAAGGGCTCTTGCGGTACATCCCTTCGTGTGCGGACTGCCGTTAAATAATAATACCTTTGCCATATCTTTCCCCCGATGCTTTTTCGGTAATTACTTGTTAATTATACCACGGCGGAAAAGAAAAGTACAGTCGTATGTACTGCACTTTTCTTAAAGTGAAATTATAAATATCTGTTGAAAAAGCTTTCGAGCTTATCAAACGGAATTGCGTTACGGCTTCCTCCGTCGTAAAGGTCGGTGTGAACAGCGCCTTCGATAACGACCAGTTCCTTATTATCCGTGTACTTATTGCCGTTAATCATATCGTTATAGGCGTCTTTTCCGAAATAGAAGGAGTGAGCCTTGTCGCCGTGCATTATCATAACGGCAGAGCGAATTTCGTTGCTGTACCGTAAAATCGGCTGATTTATAAATGATTCGCAGCCTGTGACGTTCCAACCGCCGTTTGAATTGAGCGAACGGGGATGATAACCTCTTTCGGTTTTGTAGTAATCGTAATAGTCCTTTACGAAGAATGGCGCGTCCTCGGGAAGAGGATCGATTACGCCGCCGCCGAGCTTATACTCGCCGTTTTTCAAATCCTCAAGCCTCTGCGCGCAGAGAGCTTTTTTCGTTTCGTAACGCTTTTCCTCGCTGTCGTCGCTGTCAAAATAGCCTTTCGCGTTTACTCTTGTCATATCGTACATCGTGGAGGCAACGGTCGACATGATTCTCGTATCAAGCGCCGCCGCGTTAATTGCCATGCCGCCCCAGCCGCATATACCTATAATGCCGATTCGGTCTGAGTCGACCTTGTCGTTGAGCGAGAGAAAATCGACGGCTGCCATAAAATCCTCGGTGTTGATATCGGGGGACGCCATATATCTCGGCTCGCCACCGCTTTCGCCCGTAAACGACGGGTCGAATGCAAGCGTTAAAAAGCCGCGCTCAGCCATTGTCTGCGCATAGAGTCCGCTGCACTGCTCCTTAACCGCGCCGAACGGTCCGCATACTGCGATAGCGGGGAGCCTGTCTGAGGAGCTTTTCGGAATGTACATATCCGCCGCAAGCGTAATGCCGTAGCGGTTAACAAATGTTACCTTGCTGTGCTCAACGCTTTCGCTTTTCGGAAAGGTTTTATCCCATTCGCGCGAGAGCTTTAAATCTGCTTTTTTTATCATAATCCTTTCTCCTTTATCCGACGGAAAACTCCGCCGTTATATTTCCGCTGCCGAGAGCCTCCTCCCAGCCGCTTAAATCGTCTATACTGCCGAGTCTTGTATAACTCCACGAATTAGAGCCGTAGAACATAACGAGCTGATTTGACTGATAAAGCACTAAATCGCCGGCGTGCGTTGTTGTCTGCTTATCATTTGCCGAAAGCGTATGACCGAGCCTGCCGACCTTTTCAAATCCCGAGTAGTCGCTCAGCTCAACAGTCAGACCTTCGCTTTTAATGATTTCATATAATTCCTTTGCCGCGGCGTTATCCGCAAGAGTCGCGGAAAAAGTCTTTCCGTTAATACTTACTTTTACCTTCATTTCGTTTACCTTCGTTTCGCTTTGAGTTGCTTCGGACGTTATCGGATTTGTCTCTGTTTCTTTAGTATATGCCGTTTCGGCGGCACCCGGGCCGACGGAGCAGGCTGCCGAAACAAAAGCAATAACAAGCGTTAAAATAATTACTGAATATTTCTTCATAATTATCCTTTTTAGTGTTGAATTAAGGCGTAAATTGTGTTACAATACGTATTATAATACCTAAACCTGACTTTAGGTCAATCTTTTTTTTGAAAAGAGGTAAGCTATGTATACAATCGGACAGGTTTCAAAGATGTTCGGTCTCCCGATATCGACTCTGAGATACTACGATAAGGAAGGACTTTTCCCAAATATTGAAAGACAGTCGGGAATACGAAAATTCAGCGAGAACGAAATAGAGGCGCTGAGAGTGATTGAGTGCTTAAAGGCGAGCGGTCTTGAAATTAAGGATATAAAGCAGTTTATGAACTGGGTTAAAGAGGGCGCGTCAACCTATGAAAAGCGCAGAGAACTCTTTGAAGCGCAAAAAGAAGCGGTTGAAACAGAAATCGCACGGCTGGAGAAAATGCTCGATATGGTAAAATTCAAGTGCTGGTATTACGAAACGGCGGTTAAGGACGGTAACGAGGACAGACTTAACGAAATGCTGCCCGATAAGCTGCCTAAGGATATTCAGAAGCTTTATGAAAACGCTCACTCATAGAACGCGAAGACCGAGCCGTATTACAAAAAGCATAAATATGACGAACTCTGAAAATGTATCGTATTTGTGAGAATATGTTTAAAGGAGAATAATATGGTGCCGAATAAAAAAGCTTTTCCGCAGTTTTTCGAAAACGTTTCCGAAAATGAAAAACTGTTAAAAGGCGACCGAATTGAAATGCTCAGGGTAAGCCCGTCGGTTCTTAACCGACCGGATAGAATTGAAAGCGTAGAGACGACCGAAAGGTGGGTATAAAACGGACGAAATAATTTATACGCAATAGTTAATGTATACTTTTTCAGCCGTTTGTGTTATAGTAAAATATAATAACTGTATAGGAGGAAAATTTATGAGTATATCTCCCGAGGATATGAAGGTGCTTTTAAAAGCTCAGCAGGGCGAACTCGACGCAGTGCTTATGTATAACGCCCTCGCGGATGCGGTTAAGGACGAGAAGGACGCGGAGGTGTTCCGTCAGCTTGCGGCGGAGGAGGGACATCACGCGGCGGTTTTTAAAGCTCTTACAAATCAGACCTTAAAACCTAAAAAAACGCTCGCTGTAATCGTTCCGCTTCTCTATAAGCTGCTCGGAAAAAAGCGCGTATATCCAATTATCGCTAAGAGTGAATACGGCGCTGTGGATACTTACGCTCCCGTCGCGGAAAAGTTTCCCGAGGCTGAAAGCGTAAAAAACGACGAGCACCGACACGGCGATACCGTTTTCGGCTTGCTTGTTAACGAATAGCCGACGGGAATCGGATAAAAGGTCGGTTCGCGTTACGGCGGCAGGTATATTGCCTGCCGCTTTTTATTGTGTTATAATAAAATACAGTAAAAGGAAGGGGGAGAGAAAATGGACGAGCTTAAAAGAACGCTTAAGCGTATTGCGTTTTATTATCTGCTGCTTGTAATTAATATAATTCCGTGCGCGAGTATTATCCCCGACAGCTTTCCTACCCGAAATCTTTCGGAGGTTTATCTTCTCACTCTTTCGGTATGTCTTATTCTATATTATTATCATCGCGTTTCGCCCGCGGGAGCGCTTTCCGTTATGATGAAATCGCTGTCGTGGATGGCGTTATTACTGATATTGCTCAGAGGAATAAAATACAGCGCGTTTGCCGAAATCGGCGTCCTCGCGCGCCATACATGGTATCTATATTACGTACCGATGCTGCTTCTTCCGCTCTTTCTCTTTTATATTGCTTTGTTTATCGCGCCTGAAAAAAGGCTCCGCTTTCACGCAGGACGTTTTTCGGTGCTTGTAATATCGTTAGTCTTTATAGGATTTATACTTACGAACGATTTGCATAGCCTCGTCTTCAGATTTAAGCCGGGCTTTGCCGACTGGGACAGCGAATATGCTTACGGACGGCTGTTTTATATTATTATATTTTGGCAGTACGCTCTCTATCTTGCCGCTATCGCTATTCTTGTAACTAAGTGCCGAATCAGCTCTGCGAGAAAAAACGCGTGGCTTTTCCTTATTCCGTTTACCGTCGGCGCGGTTTTAATCGCTCTTCTCGTAACGGATAAAATGCCGAGACTCAACGGCTCTCATATTATCGAATTTCCCGAGGCGCTGATATTTACCGTAGCTGTCGTACTCGAGTGCTGTATTCAGCTCGGGCTTATACCGACTAATACCGACTACGGAAAGCTCTTCCGTAAGTTTTCTATTTCTGCCCAGATAACCGATAAAAAAGGAAATCCCGTGTATTCCTCCTATTCTGCCGTACCGCTCGCTGCTTCTCAGTTTTCTGCGGAAAGCGGCGCGCGTATAGACGAGCATACTGTTTTACATAAAATGGAAATTCCGGGCGGCTTCGGCTTCTGGCAGGACGATATGACGGAGCTTGACCGACTTAATGCCGAGCTCGCCGACGCAAAAGAGGAACTCGCTCAGGAGTCCGAGCTTATCCGTCTTCGCGGCGAGTTAAAGGAAAAACAGACTAAAACCGAAAAACGCACGCTCGTTTACGATACGATAGCAAAGCGTACCCAGAGTCAGTCGCAGGCTATTTCACGGCTTGCCGAAACAGCGCGTCTTTCCGACGACGCTACGTTCAAGGAGGAATGCAGGGGAAGAATACTTCTTCTCGGCGCGTATATAAAGCGTTACGCAAATCTGATGCTGATTTCCGACGAAAGCAATTCAATAGAGGTCGGTGAGCTCGCTCTTTCCGTCTCAGAGGTGCTCCGTTATCTTAATTTCTGTAAAATACCGGGCGAGTTTTTCAGCAGCGCCGACTGTACTGTGAATGCTGACGCTGCGCTTGGAGTATTTGAAGCGTTTGAAACCCTGCTTGAATCTAATTTCAGGACTCTTCGCGGCGCGTTTGTAAACCTCTCCGACGGGGACGGGGTAACGTTTAAGCTGACTCTTGAAAATCTTACCGAGCCTATGCCCGCCGACATTAAAAAGCGGCTGTCTGCGCTCGGCGTTCGGTATGAATCCGACAGAGAAGACGACGTAACCTACGTCTGCTTCACTATGAAGAGGGGAGGCGGAGCGGTATGATTACTTTTGATATGCTTTCACCCCTTGTCCGCGCGTTCTTTGTGCTCTGGGCGCTTCTCCTCTGTCTTACGAATATCGGAAGCGCAGTGCTTGCCGCGGTGAAAAAGCGTTTTCGCTTTGCCGCCTTAGCGGTAATGCTTTTCGTTCCCGTTTATTTGATGTGGCAGGCGATATTTGATTTTTCGCTGTTGGAAAACACGGGCGAGATGTCGGCGCTGACGGAAAAGCTTTGCTCTGTGTCGTGGCTTTATCCGCTTTCCGCTCTTTCCGTTTTTACGGTGACCTCGGCGCTTCTTTTCGGTATGAATCTGAGATACGACAGAACCTTTATTACCCCGGGTACGATAAAGCTTTACCTCGATAAAATACCCTGCGGTATCTGCTGCTGGCGTAAAAACGGACGTGTTCTTTTTTCCAATATCTGTATGAACGATTTATGCGCCGATATAACGGGTAATCCTTTGCTTAACGGAAATCATTTTTGCGACGCGGTTAATAACAGAATGTTTACCGTGCGCGGTAAAGCGTGGCGTTTTGCCTGCCGTGAAATAGAATACGACGGCGAGCCTCTGTTTGAGATGATTGCGACCGATATAACCGACGGGTACGCAAAAACTGCAGCGCTTGAAAAGGATAAAGCGGAGCTTTCCCGCCTTAACAAAGAGCTTCGCGATTATTATCTAAGTATCGACGAGTCGGTTCACCGTCAGGAGATTCTTCAGGCAAAAATGAATATCCACGATGAGATGAACCGTCTTATGCTTAAAACTGCCGCCGCAGATAAAGGAGACACAAGGGCTCTCGATAAAATCTTTTCTCTGTGGGAACAAAACGCGCTTCTTCTTTGTATGGAGGCGGATAATAAGACCTCGGCAGGATATGCTTCGTCGCTTGACTCGCTTGCGAACGCACTCGGCGTAAGCCTTATATGGAAGGGCGAGCTGCCGCAATCGCTCGGCGAAAAGGAAAAGGAACTTTTCTTCTTCACAGCGCAGGAGGCGGTCGTAAACGCAGTAAAGCACGCACGGGCAAAAACGGTTGAAATAGCTTTTGAAAAGACTGAAAACGCTCTGCTTTGCCGTTTCTCGAACGACGGAAGCCTTCCCGACAGTGAGGTGCGCTTTGAAGGCGGTCTCGCAAATATTGCAAGTATTGCGGAAAAGCAGAGGGCTGAAATCTTTTTAGAAAACGGCGAACGATTTACGCTCGTTTTAAAATATCATACTATCGGCTGATGTGATTTTTTTGCATAATGTATAAAATATTAGATAAGGTAGCCTACGCGGGCTCTTAGAAATTAAATCGTAAAGGGAGATGATTTTACGGCTTATAATGTTTTGATAGTTGAGGACCAGGATATGCCGCGCGAGCTTTTTGAAATATATATTAATTCAAGCGAAAGCTTTAATCATCTTCTTTCGGTTGCTAACGCTTCCGCAGCGCTCTCGGTTTGTAAAAACGGTAAGGTCGATTTAATCCTTATGGACGTTATGACCGAGCTCGGACGCAGCGGTCTTGACGCCGCGGAGGAAATAAAGAGGGAATATCCGAAAATTAAAATAATAATCGTTACCTCTATGCCCGAATATTCGTGGCTTGAGCGGGCGCGTAAAATCGGCGTCGACTCGTTCTGGTATAAGGACGGTCAGAAGGACGGTATTCTCGAGGTAATGAAACGAACGATGGCGGGGGATAATATCTATCCCGACGAAACGCCTCTCGTTCATATCGGTAATACTACGAACCACGAGTTTACCGAGCGCGAGCTTGATATACTCAAGGAGCTTACAACGGGAGACACTAATGCGGCAATTGCTGAAAGGCTTCACGTTTCAGTCGCGACGGTTAAAAGCCATATCCAGCATCTTATGGAAAAAACGGGCTTTAAAACCCGCACCGAGCTTGTAAGCGAAGCCCGAAGCCGCGGAATAGTAATTAAAAGCTGAAAGGACTCGTAAGAGTCCTTTTAATTTTAAAAATCATACTTTCGGCTGATGTGCTTTTACTTTTAAAAAGATATAATTAATATGTAAAAATAGGATAACTGTACCTATTGAAAGGAGTAATAATATGAAAAAAGCATTATCAATATTTTTATCCCTCGTTATGCTTTTAAGCGTAACCGCAGGGCTGAACCTTACGGCTTTTGCCGATACGGAGGGGGATTTCACCTATTCCGTTAAAGACGGCAAAGCAACCGTTACCGGCTATAACGGCAGCGCCGAGGAGCTTGAAATTCCCGCAACGCTCGGCGGAAAAGACGTAACCGCAATAGGCGACAGCGTTTTCGACGCAAACAAAACGCTTAAAAAGGTTATTATTCCCGAGGGGATAACAAAAATAGGCGATTCCGCCTTCTATGACTGCGAAAACCTTGAAAGAGTTGATATTCCGTTCAGCGTAACAACCATTTCCGACTGGGCGTTCAAGGGCTGCAAGAGCCTGAAAAGAGCGTTTATCCGCGGTGCCGTATCAACAATCGGCGAAAGCATGTTTTTGGGCTGCGAAGGTTTAACGGCTATATCTGTTCCGAGTTCATTAACGGAAATCGGCGAAAGTGCGTTTCGCGGTTGTACAAGCCTGAAAGAGATTTATTATGCAGATTCTTTTTCGAGTTTCTATGATGACGTAAGCATTTCTTCCGTCAACAATGATTGTCTTTACAGTGCGACTCTTTCCGAATACAGCCTTGCAGGCAACTGCGGCGACGACGTATACTACGTTTTTAACACCGATAACGATTTTTTATATCTTAAAGGTACCGGCGCAACGGATAATTATTTCTTTGATTATCCCGGATTTTATAATTACAGAGACCTTATTTTAGTAACTATTGTTGAAGAAGGAATAACGTTTATTGATGACGGCATTTTCTATAATTTTGCCAATATGCTCACTGTTTCGCTTCCCGAAAGTTTAACCGAAATCGGCGAAGCAGCGTTCAAGGATTGTGTTTCGTTAAAGGGTATTAATATTCCGCGAAATGTTAAAAAAATCCAGAGTTCGGCTTTTACGAACTGCGAAGATTTAACCAAGGTTAACGTCTATTCCTACTCCGTTAATATTGAAGCGATGTTTACAGCCTTAGCGACGATTTACGCCTGCAAAGGCTCAACGGCTGAGGCGTATGCCGAAAAATACGATTATGAATTCATTTCAATCGGGCACAACTGGAGTGAATGGAACATTATTGAGGATGAAATTGAGCCGACCTGTACCGTGCCCGGAACAACCGCTTTAAGGTATCACGAATGCGTTATCTGCGGCGCAGGAGAAACAGACGGCGGATATCCGATTGACCCCTACGGCCACGTTCTCGGCGAAGGCGTTATTACTAAATATCCGACTCCTACCGAAACGGGCTTGATTGAATTCACCTGCGAAGAATGCGGCGAAAAAGAAATAAAAATCGTTGCCAAATGCGAAAAATACGCTAACACCCTCACGGCGAAGGGCAAAAGCGTTAGCGTAAAGGCGAACAAAAAATCAACCGTTAAAAAAGCAAAAGCATTTTCAATTCAAAACGCAAAAGGTGCGCTGACCTTCAAAAAAGCAAAGGGTAATAAAAAAATTACCGTTTCAAAAAACGGAAAAATAACCGTTAAAAAAGGTCTTAAAAAGGGTACTTATAAAGTTAAGGTTAAGGTAACAGCCGCAGGTGATGAAACCTATACGGCAAAAACCGTAACCGTAACCGTAAAAATAATAGTTAAATAATTTTTAAAGGAGTAATCTTATGAAAAAAACACTGTCATTAATCTTTGCGTTGATAATGCTTATCAGCGCAATACCGTTTTCGGCCAGTGCCGATACGTGGCCTATGCCAGACAGCTTAACCGTTACCAACAGCGTGGGCGGTTACTGTACGTCAACTGTTGAACTTTCATGGACGCCGAGCACAACGCCAAGCGATTTTAACCATCAGGTTTTTATCACAAAATCCCTTGACGGTGAAAACTTTACAAAAATCGGTAATATAACCGGTACAAAGGTTAAAACGCAAACCACGTATTCGTACACCACTGTTGACGAGGATTACGGCAAAACCGTAACCTTCGGCGTTCAGTACGAATATAACGGAAGCTCAACTCTTAACGCTTCCCACAGAAGAACCGTAAGCGTTCAGATTAAAAAGCCTGCCGACGATTCTGAAAGCTCAAAGTATTATCCCGTTCCCGACGGACAGGACGCGGCAAAATTCTATGAGGAAAAGATTTTTGAATGTCTTGCGGATAAAACCGTTAATAAAAAGACCGAAAAGTATGACGGCCTTAAATATGTTGTCGGCACAAAGGTTACCTGGGATACAAAGCTCTATGTTTTAACCGCGCAGGTTACGAATATTTCAGGCAAAAAGATTACCTTTGATATGACCTTTGACAGCAAAATAC
>JAILGO010000066.1 GCA_024696725.1 Eubacterium sp.
CCTCTAAAAAGAAAACCGTCGGCGCGAAGGAGCTTGACGCAATCGTCGCTTCCGCCGCGCTTCAGGTACCGTCGGCATATAAGCTTGTAAGCTATATTATCAATAACGGAAATATTATCACCGCGAGCGCTCATATCGTGCTTGAAAAGGACGGCGAAACGCTTGAGAGCATTCAGCTCGGCGACGGACCGATTGACGCGTCCTTTATCGCGATTGACAGTATTATCGGAAGCCACTACGAGCTTGACGATTTTCAGATTCAGGCTGTTACCGAGGGTAAAGAGGCTATGGGCTCGGCTGTCGTTAAGCTCCGCTCGGGCGGTAAGCTCTATTCGGGTAACGGTATTTCAACCGATATTATCGGCGCGAGCATAAGAGCTTATCTTAACGCAATAAATAAAATCGTTTATGAGGAGGCGTAAGAATGAAGCTGTCTTTTTCAACAAAAGGCTGGCACGGAATAAGCTTTGACGAATTCTGTGAAACAGCCGGGGATTTAGGCTTTAAGGGTATTGAGCTTCATAATATCCATAACCGCCTCTTTACCGAAAGAGACGGAGCGTTCCACGATTACGCGGCTAACGCGACGCTTCGCAGACTTTTTGAAAAGAAGCTTGAAATCGCCTGTATAGATACAATCTGCGACCTTTCGGACGCTGATTCGGCTGAGGCTACAATGAAAGAGGTCGAGGCGTGTATTAATATCGCTGTGAACCTTCATATTCCTTATATCAGAGTAAGAGCGGAACAGGAGAAAACCGACGAGCGCTTTGATTTTGTAAGCTCAATGCTTGAAAAAATCGTATCTCTTGCCGAGGAAAAGGGAATAGTCATTTTAATCGAAACTAAGGGTATGTTCGCGGATACCGCCGCGCTTCGTACTATCCTCGAGAATTTCGCAAGCGACAGCCTCGCTGCGCTCTGGAACGTAAGCGCCGCCTATCAGACGAGAGGCGAAACACCTGACGAGATTATTACAAACCTCGGCGCATACGTTAAGCACGTTCAGCTTACCGACAGCCGAAAGAGTGAAAACGGCGTTGAATACTGTCTTATCGGCGAGGGCGAGCTTCCGCTTAAGGACATAATGCTTGCGCTGCGCTCGGTTAACTTCGACGGCTATATCTCTCTTGTATGGGACCCTGAGTGGTGTCCCGAGCTTGACGATATGGAGATTATCTTCTCCCATTTCGTAAACTATATGAAGCAGTTCAACTATACCTCCGGTAAGGAAAAGACGCTTTATTATAATAACGCTCATACGGGAAGATACGTCTGGAAAAAGGATTTGCTTATAGAAAAGACCTTCTCCGAGGTGCTTGACCGTATGGTTGAGGAATTCCCCGACCAGTACGCTTTCAAGTATACGACGCTCGATTATACAAGAACCTACAGCGAGTTCCGCGACGACGTCGACGAGTTCGCGAGAGTGCTTATCGCTATGGGCGTAAGGGCGGGAAGCCACGTCGCTATCTGGGCTTCCAACGTGCCTCAGTGGTATATCACCTTCTGGGCTACCGTAAAGCTTGGCGCCGTACTCGTTACGGTCAATACCGCTTATAAAATTCACGAGGCTGAGTATCTTCTCAAGCAGTCCGATACCCATACCCTCGTTATTACCGAGGGCGCTAAGGATACCCACTACGGACAGATTGTGTCCGAGCTCTGTCCCGAACTTGAAAACACGAAGCCGGGTTCTCCGCTTCGCAGCAAGAGACTTCCGTTTTTAAGAAACGTAATTACCGTCGGTTTTAAGCAGAAGGGCTGTCTTGAGTGGAACGAGGCTCTCGAATACGCTTCACAGGTTAATAAGGAAAGAGTTTACGCTATGGCGGCGGCGGTTAAGCCCGACGACGTCTGCAATATGCAGTACACCTCGGGTACTACCGGCTTCCCCAAGGGCGTAATGCTCACTCACTATAATATCGTCAATAACGGTAAATGTATCGGTGACAGAATGGATTTATCGACCGCGGACAGAATGATGGTTCAGGTTCCGATGTTCCATTGCTTCGGTATGGTGCTTGCTATGACCTCTACGATGACGCACGGCGGAACGCTGCTTCCGATTCCGTATTTCTCGCCTAAGCCTTCGCTCGCGTGCATTAATAACGAGCATATTACCGCCTTCCACGGCGTGCCGACGATGTTCATCGCCCTGCTTGAGCACCCCGATTTTGAAAAGACCGACTTCTCATATATGAGAACGGGTATTATGGCGGGAAGTCCCTGTCCGATTTCCGCTATGCAGGACGTTGTAAATAAAATGAATATGCACGAAATCGTTATAGTATACGGTCAGACGGAGGCTTCTCCCGGCTGTACGATGAGCTCAACCGACGACCCGCTCGAGGTAAGAGTTACTACCGTAGGAAGAGCTATGCCCGAAATCGAATGTAAAATCGTCGACCCCGAAACGGGCGAGGAGTGTCCCGATAATGTAACGGGCGAATTCCTTGCGAGAGGCTATAACATAATGAAGGGCTATTATAAGATGCCTAAGGCGACCTCCGCCGCGATAGATAAGGACGGCTGGCTTCATACGGGCGACCTTGCCTGCAGAACTCCCGAGGGCAACTTCAAGATTACGGGAAGGCTCAAGGATATGATTATCCGCGGCGGCGAAAATATCTATCCTAAGGAGATAGAGGAGTTTATCTATACTAACCCGAAGGTCAGCGACGTTCAGGTTATCGGCGTTCCCGACGAGCAGTACGGCGAGGAGATTATGGCTGTCGTAATACTTAAAGAGGGCGAAACGATGACCGAGCAGGAAATGAAGGACTTCGTCGGTGCAAGTATGGCGAGACATAAGGTTCCGCGTTACGTCGACTTCGTAAAGGCGTTCCCGATGAATGCCGCGGGAAAAATTCTGAAATATCAGATGAGAGAAGACGCTGTTAAAAAATTAGGACTGCAGAAGGCTGCAGGAGTTGTAACGGCTTAATGATTGAAAACAAGCTTCTTGTAATTGACTCTCACTGCCACATTTACCCCGATAAAATCGCAGAGAAGGCCGAGGTCGCGATTGAGATTTTTTATCACGTTCACGGCTTTGGAGACGGTACGCTCGGAATGCTTGAAAGAGAGGGCGACAGGGCAGGCGTTGACAGGTATATAGTCCAGTCCGTTGCCACCTCTCCCAAACAGGTTTCAAGCATTAATCATTATATTTCAGGAGTCGCCGAAAACAGCGGCGGAAAGTTTATCGGGCTCGGAACTCTTCATCCTGACAGCAAGGATATTCAGAAGGATGTTGAGGAGATAATTGCTCTCGGGCTTCACGGAGTCAAGCTCCACCCTGACATTCAGGGCTTTAAGATTGACGATTACAGATGTCTTAAAATCTATGAGCTCTGCGAAAAGGCAAGGCTCCCGATTTTAATGCATACGGGCGACAGCAGATATGATAACTCTAACCCGAACAGGCTCCTGCCGATTCTTGAAATTTATACAGATTTAATTATAGTCGGCGCACATCTCGGAGGCTGGTCAATCTGGGAGGAGGCATCAAAAAAGCTTTGCGGAATTGATAACCTTTATGTTGACTGCTCCTCAAGCTTCCACTGGCTCAGCGATGAAAAAATCAAGGAAATATTCGCGCGGTACAAAACGAACAGAATCCTCTTCGGAACGGACTACCCGATGTGGTCTCCCTCCGTTGAGCTTGAGCGCTTCCTTTCGCTCGGATATTCCGAAAAAGAAAAAAAGCAAATTCTCTCTGAAAACGCAATCAAGGTATTTAATCTATAACAAACATAAATATAAATAAAAAAGCAGGAAGCGTGCTTCCTGCTTTTCTTAATTTATCTTAAGCATTTTTTGAAATACAACTGCGACAGCTCGGGAGAAATGTATCTCTTTATAAACTCACTGTTCTGAGCGTATTCGCACGCCTCCTCGAAGTTGGTTGGAAGAAGCTGTAAGCCCGCAACAGTTTGCTCGTCGGCAGTTTCCAAATCAAAGTTGCAGACGGGCGGAAGATCCAGACGGTCCTCAATACCCTCAAGTCCTGCGAAAATAAGAAGCGCAAAAGCGAGATAAGGGTTAACCGTCGAATCGCAGGAGCGAAGCTCAGCTCTCCGGTATGTGCCTACGTGCTCGGGTACGCGGAAAAGCTGCTCTCTGTTTTCGCTCGTCCAGCTTACGTATTTCGGCGCGCCGAGTCTTGCGAGACGCTCATAGGATTCACGCGTCGGATTAAGGAACGCCGTCATACCCTGAATGTTCTTCATAATTCCCGCAACCGCGTAAGCGAGTTTGCTGTCACTTCCGTCGTTTGAACGTACGGAAAGGCTGATATGGAAGCCGTTGCCCGGCTTGTGACGCAGCGGCTTCGGCGAGAAATCCGCGTAAAGACCGCGATTGGCAGCCTCGTTTTTAACTATCGCCTTAAGCGTGGTAACGTGGTTACCGGCAGTAAGCGGGTCGAGATAACCGAAGGTGATTTTATTCTGACCCGGACCTTCCTCGTGAAACGCGTTGTTCGGGAATATATCCATTTCCTCGAGCGCGAGAAGAACGGCGCGACGAATCTCGTCGCACTTGTCGTCGGGCGGAATATCGTATAAGCCCGCTTCGTCGTAAGGCTCGTCAATCGGCTTGCCGAAGGAGTCGGTTCTGAGAAGATAGAATTCAATCTCGGTCGAGAAATAGAACTCGTATCCGGCTTTCTCCGCCTCCTGAAGCGCCTTCATAAGAAGGCTTTTCGTTCCTCTTGAGGTGAACGGCTTGCCATCGGGATAAGTCATACTGCAAAACATTCTTACCGCCTTGTCGTTCTCCGGACGCCACGGCATATCGGAGAAGGTTTCGGGCTCGGGGTGTAAAAGCAACTCGCGGTAAATGCCTTCGCCGAAGTCCTTTACCTCGGACGGATTAAACGCAATTCCGACGTCAAAAGCGGTTTTAAGCTCTTCGGGTAAGATTACTATGTTCTTTTCCTTTCCGTAAATATCGCAGAAGGAGAGACAGATAGATTTAATTCTTTCTTCCTTTACGAAACGGAGGATATCTTCCTTGCTAAGTCTCATTATGAG
>JAILGO010000067.1 GCA_024696725.1 Eubacterium sp.
AGGTTACGCCCGTGATGGTACCTGTAAGCGAAGCGCTTGAGCCGGGCTCTACGATTTTAATATCCTCGGGACGTACAACCGCCTCTACGAATTCATTTTTATCGAAGCCCTTGTCAAGACATTTGAACTTAACTCCGCCGAAGGTTACCCTGTAGTCGTCGAGCATTATCGCGTCGACGATATTCGACTCGCCGATAAAGTCCGCAACGAAGGCGTTTACGGGCTCGTTGTATATGTCCTCGGGAGTGCCTATCTGCTGAATCTTACCCTTGTCCATAACTACGACGGTATCGCTCATTGAAAGCGCTTCCTCCTGGTCGTGGGTAACGTATATAAACGTAATGCCGAGCTCCTGCTGAATATTCTTAAGCTCGCGCTGCATATCCTTTCTGAGCTTTAAGTCGAGTGCGCCGAGCGGCTCGTCGAGAAGAAGAACGTGCGGCTTGTTTGCGAGAGCTCTCGCGATTGCGACTCTCTGCTGCTGACCGCCCGAAAGGCTGTCTATCTCACGCTTTTCAAAGCCTCTGAGGTTTACAAGCTCAAGCATTTTAGCGACGGTTTTTCTTACCTCGTCTTTTGACGCTTTCTGAAGCTTCGGACCGAAAGCAATATTCTCGTATACGTTTAAATGAGAAAAAAGAGCATAACGCTGAAAGATAGTGTTAACCTTTCGCTTGTGCGCGGGAAGGTCGTTTATCCTTTTTCCCTCAAAAATAATATCGCCTGAATCGGGCTTTAAAAAGCCTGCGATTGCGCGTAGGGTAGTGGTTTTGCCACAGCCCGAGGGACCGAGCAGCGTTATAAACTCTTTTTCGTTAATGTATAAATCAAGATTATTTAAAACGGTATTGTCGCCGTAGCTTACCGTAATGTTTTTCAGCTCAATAATTCTCTTTTCCAACTATGCACTTCCTTCTTTGATACAAGGCAAGCCTCTCCCCGATTTTAGCTGAACTCAGCTAATAATCTAAATATATATTTTTTTAAAATTAATGTCAATATAAATAAACAAAATTTAAAATATTTTTAATACGGGCTCTTTTCCGCAACAGGCATCCTCGAGAGTCGTTATGACCTTTGTGAAATCGCAAACCATTGAGCGCGGCTTGTTTATGCAGTCGTCCATAGAAAACGGAACGAAGTAATAATTTCTGTAATTCATTAAAGCGCCTATGTTTTTAGCCGCTCCCGCAAGAGCGTCGTTTGTTGAAACGCCGATAACGACGGGTCTGTAATTTCTGAGATGCGATTTAACCGCCATCGTAACCGAAGTGTCCGTAATTCCCGAAGCTAGTTTTGCGAGTGTGTTTCCCGTGCACGGGACTACGCAAAGCACGTCGAACATCCTTTTGGGACCTATTGGCTCAGCCTCGCTGATGGTGTGAATAATAGCGTTACCCGTTATATTCGCGATTTCATTTCTGAAATACTCTGCGCTTCCGAAGCGCGTGTCGGTAGAATAAGCGTTTTCGCTCATAACCGCCGTTACGCTGTGTCCCGAGGAAACAAGCTTCCTCAGCACTTCAAGACTCTTTTTAAAGGTACAAAAGGAGCCCGTAAAGCAGTAACCTATTTTCAAAGGATTACCTCCTTAATTATTCTTTCTGCTGTTTCTCCTACTACCTTTCCCGCGCTTGCGGGCGAATAACGCGAAGGAAGAGAGCGGGCGGTTATCAGCCTTAGCTTAAGATAATCCGCAAGCTGTACGTCGACTCCGCCGGGGAAGGAAGCGAGGTCGATTATAAGCGCTCCGCCTTTGACGGAATATAATTCGCCGCTTCCTAAAACGGGGTGAGGTACGGTATTGAAAATAAAGTCATAATTCATATTTCCTTTTAAATCCTCAAACCGTACTGTTGCTGCTCCCGCGGCTTCGGCAAGCGCAGCTGCTCCGCTCCTCCTTGCGCAGACCGTTATCCGCGCCGTAAACGCGTTAAGGTATCTGTGCAGCGCCTTTCCTATTCTGCCGTAGCCGAGAATGAGTACGGAGGAGTTAATAAGACTTTTGCCGCTTTCGCTTATCGCGAGGGAAAGCGCGCCCTCAGCCGTGAGATAAGCGTTCTTAACGGCGAATTCCTCTTCCTTTGTATAGTCGAAAATATTACTTCCGCTTACGTTACCCGCAATTATCGGTATGTCGTAGCTGAGAAACGACCTGTCGGGATTTACTCCGAGCAGAACAAAGTCCGCGTTTTCCGCCTTTTCAGCCTTTAAAAAGCCTGCGCCCTCGAGATAATCCGAAGCCCATTTAATCCGTTTATCGCTTAAATCGGGAGTAATAAATCTTTTAATCACAGTATTCACCTCAACAATATTACAGTGCGTATAACACGCTTGACGCTGCCTTTTCCATTTTATGAATTAAAATAAAAAAAGTGTTTATTTTTCCTACGAGTTGTTGTATAATATATTAGTTATAATTTGCGTTGGAGGATTATCCTTTGAATAATATAGATAAGCTTTTAAAAGAATCTAAAAATATCCATTTTATCGGTATAGGCGGCTCCGGTATGTGTCCCGTCGCCGAGATACTTCTCTCTCTCGGCTACCGTATAAGCGGTTCGGATAATAACGATACCGAAACCTTCAGACGAATAGAGAGCGAGGGCGCAACCGTATATCTCGGACAGGTCAGGGAAAATATTGCGCCCGATACCGATATGGTAATTTATACTAACGCTATTCTTGCGGGAAACGAGGAGCTTGAATACGCAAAAGCCAACTTCCCGTGCTTTGAGCGTGCCGAGGCGCTCGGCGCCTTAAGCCGTATGTTCTCTAACTGTATAGGAGTATGCGGTACCCATGGTAAAACGACTACCTCGTCTATGATAACCCAGATTCTGCTTGAAGCAGGGCTCGACCCGTCTGCCGTTATCGGCGGAAAGCTACCCGTAATCGACGCTTACGGACGCTTCGGCAAGAGTCAGAATTTCGTATGCGAAAGCTGCGAGTTCAATAATACATTTCTTCACATGAATCCCGATATCTGCGTTCTTCTCAACATTGACGAGGACCATCTCGATTTCTTCGGAAATCTTGAAAATATTAAAAAGTCGTTCAGAAAGTTCGCCGAGCTTACAACTAAGACGGTAATTTATAACGGCGACGACGAAAACACTCTTGACGCCCTTAAGGGTCTCGAGGGTAAAAAAATGATATCCGTCGGAAGAAGCAAAAGCTGCGAGTGGACGGCTGAAAACATAGTTAATCCGGGCGGCTTCCATCTTGAATACGACGTATACCATAACGGAGAATTCGTAACCGACGTCGTTATTTCCGTACCCGGCGAGCATAACGTGTTTAACTCTCTGTGCGCCTTCGTTGCCGCTTATGAAAGCGGTGCCGAGGTTGATAAAATCTGTTCTGCGCTTCTTAAATTCGGCGGCGCGGGACGGCGATTTGAGCTTCTCGGAACCTACGGCGGAGTAACCTTTGCCGACGATTATGCCCACCATCCCGCCGAAATCAAGGTAACTCTTGAGGCTGCGAAAAAGATGGGCTATAAGCGCGTGTGGGCGGTGCATCAGCCGTTCACCTTCAGCCGTACCTCAAAGCATCTTGACGCCTTTGCCGAGGTGCTCTCTATTGCCGATAAATGCGTTATAAGCGAAATTATGGGCTCGCGCGAGGTTAATACTATCGGTATAAAAGCTTCCGATTTAAGCTCGAAAATCGATGGCGCAGTTCAGCTTGATACCTTCCCCGAAATCTGTGACTACGTCTGCGATAACGTTAGGAAAGGGGATTTGGTTATTACTCTCGGCTGCGGCGACGTTTATAAGGTTGCCAGAATGATGTGTAACAAAATGAAGGAAAAATACAATGAAGCTTAGAGCTGCCGTTGTCACCGAAAGAAATATTGAAATATTAAGAAAGAACTGCGAGCTTGACTTTTTTTCGCCGCGCGAAAGCGTGAGCGATGCCGAAAGGTTGAGTTATGACGCAGTTTTTCTTGTTGTACCAACGAGCGAAGAAGCGCTCAGGCTCTGGACGGGACACCCTCATTTAAGATGTGTATTGGATAAAAAAGAGCTTGAGGCTGAAATAGATTTTATTTTCAGAAGCGTCGAGCTTGAATATAAATTCCTTATTGAAATGCCCGACTTTAAAAGGCTCGAAAAATACTATCCCTCCTGTTCCGAGATTGAACAGGTCTATCTTAACGGCGAAGAAGGCTCGCACCGTATAAGAAAAAGAGTGATAAGCGGGATTACGCTGTGCGTAGAAACTGTTAAGACCAAAACCGACGGAATAGCGAGAAGCGAAACTGAAACCTCTATATCGGAAGACGAATACTACTCTAAGTTGAAAAACGCCGACCCCGAAAAGCATCCTATAGTTAAAAGACGTTACTGCTTCGTCTTTAAAAATAAATACTTTGAGCTCGACGTATATCCCTTCTGGAACGAAAGAGCCGTGCTTGAGCTTGAGCTGAAGGACGAAAACGAAGAGTTTACTATTCCTCCCGAAATCAATGTAATAAGGGACGTAACGGAGGATAAACGCTATAAAAACAGTTATCTTGCAGGTGTAAAATATGAAGATTATTCAGCCTACGTTTTATAAGGATTTCAAGTGTATCGCAGGCGCGTGTCCCGACAGCTGCTGCCAGGGATGGGAGGTCGACGCGGATTCCGCTTCGCTCAAATACTATGCCACGCTTGACCCTTCGCTTGATATAAAAAAGAAAATAGACAGCGTGCTTTCAAAGGACGAATTCGGGAACGTGATTTTTACCCTTGCTCCTAAAAAACGCTGTCCGTTTCTAAACGAAGAAAACCTTTGCGATATGCACATAGCTATAGGTGAAGAGAATACGCCGTTTACCTGCCGAAATTTCCCGAGATTTAATAACTATTTCGGAGGAACTAAGGAAATCGGCGTTTCCTTTTCGTGTCCCGTAGCGGCTGAAATGATGTATAATCTCGATAAATGGAGCTTTGAAGAGAGCGTTGACGCTCAGCCGCCGATGCTTAACGATATAGATGCCGCCGATTTTTTTTCTCTTAAAAAAATGAGGGATAAAATCTATTCGCTTCTGAGCGACAGAAGTCGTCATATCAAGGATAGAATAATCAGCGCTATTACACTTTGTAAGGAAGTGTATTACGACGAAAAAATAATAGACACTCTTACTCTTCAGGAGGTGCTTACAAATCCCGAGCTTATAAATCCCGAATGGAAAGAGAGGGTTAAAAGTATGTCCGAAGCGCCTGTTTCCGATACCGTTGCGAATGAAAATATTGCTTTTTACTTTATCTATAAGTGTTTTCTCGCTTCTTTGCTTGAAGGCGATTACAGTCCTCTTTCCGCCGTAAAAATGGCTGCCGTAGGAATTCTTGTTAATACATACTGCGGCGAATCCGCGTGGACGGTGCATCTGTGGTCAAAAGAAACGGAGCATTCCCAATACAATATGGACCGTTATAAACGACTTCTGAATACCTCGGACTGTCTGTCTTGCGAGAGGCTGATTGAAATGCTGGAAAAATAATAAACGAAATAAGCGGGAGCGTAACGGCTTCCGCTTTAATGTATTATATTGACTTATTTTATAATATATATTATAATAGTTATACTATATGTTAAATAAGGAGGAAGAAGATATGTATAAGCGTCATCTGAAGAGGATATTTGACGTTGTTTTCAGCTTCCTTCTTTTAATTTTGCTTTCGCCCGTAATGCTTGCCGTGTGCCTTGCGGTTAAGCTTGACAGCAAAGGACCGGTTTTGTTCAGACAGGAGCGTCTCGGAAAAAACGCCGAGGTGTTTGAAATCTATAAATTCCGCTCAATGTGCGTCGGCGCGGAGCAGATGGGTACGGGTCAGTATTCCTTTGCGGGCGACCCGAGAGTAACCCGAACCGGTAAGCTTTTGAGGGCGACAAGCCTCGACGAGCTTCCGCAGCTTATTAACATATTAAAAGGCGATATGGGCTTTATAGGTCCCCGTCCGCCGCTTACATATCATCCGTGGGAACTCAGCGAGTATACCGAGGAGCAGCTTCGTATGTTTGAGGTAAGACCGGGTATAACCGGCTGGGCGCAGGTAAACGGACGTAAAGAGGTAGAGTGGCACGAGCGTATAAGACTCAACGTCTGGTACGTAGATAACTGCTCGCTCGGACTTGACATTAAAATTTTCTTTATGACGCTTTTTAAGGTCCTTAAAAATGAAGATAATTTGAATCACGGCGTAACCGTTATCCGCGACGAAGAAAAGGAAAATGTAACGACAGATGCTTGATTATTATTACATAACGAATAAGCCTTCGGTTGCTTCGGTTGCCGACGGCGCGGGAGTAGCCTGCGTATTCGTCGACCTTGAATATATGGGAAAGGACGAGCGCCAGCCGTTTGATACTGTAAAAAACCATCATACCGTTGAAGACGTTATAAGAGTCCGTCGAGCCGTTAAAAACGCCGATTTGCTTGTAAGAGTAAATCCGCTCTTCGACGGAAGCGCAGAGGAGATAGAACGCGTTATTGAGGCGGGCGCCGATATCGTTATGCTGCCTATGTGGAACAGCGCCGACGAGGTTGAACGCTTTATCGGACTTCTCGGCGGAAGAGCCAGACCGCTTCCTCTTCTTGAAACCGACAGCGCCGCAAAATGCGTCGGCGAGATTCTTAAGCTTGACGGAATTGAAGAAATACATATCGGTCTTAACGACCTTAAAATATCTCAGAATAAGCGGTTTTTGTTCGAGCTTTTCGTTGACGGAACGGTCGATGCTCTCGCTGAAAAAATCAGCGGCGCGGGTAAACGCTTCGGTGTAGGCGGAGTCGGCGCAGTCGGTAAAAAAATCGCCCTTCCCGCTGAGAATATTTTAGCCGAGCATTACCGTCTCGGCTCGAGCTCGGTAATACTTTCGCGGGCTTTTTGTCCTGCTGAGGAATTTGAAAGCGACGGGGAATTTAAAACCGCTTTTCTTGAAAGTATAAACGCAAACCGTGAATATGAAAAAATGCTTTCGTCTCAGAATGAAGAATACTTCAGTCGTAAGCATAAAGAAACAACCGAAATAATAAGAGAGATAACAGGATGAAAATACTCTACGTAGCGACTGTAAGAAGTCATATCGGTCAGTTCCATATACCTTTTATCAAAAAGCTGAAAGAGCTTGGCTGTACCGTCGACGGCGCATACCGCGATAACAGCTCGGACAAGCCCGGACTTGATACCTCGGCTCTTGATAACGTATACGAAATCCCGTTTACAAGAACGCCGTACAGCTTTGATAATATAAAAGCTTACTTTAGGCTTAAAAAGCTGCTTAAAGCTAATAATTACGATGCGGTTCACTGCCATACCCCTATGGGCGGAGTTATTACAAGACTTGCCGCTAAAAGCCTGAGAAAAAAGGGACTTAAGGTTATCTATACCGCTCACGGCTTCCATTTTTATAACGGCGCCTCGAAGAAAAACTGGCTTCTTTATTATAATGCCGAAAAGTATCTTGCTAAATATACCGACTGCCTGATTACGATTAACCGTGAGGATTACGAAATCGCAAAAAAGGATTTTTCCTCTGCGGGAAGTATATGTAAGGTTAACGGCGTGGGCGTTGACTTTAATAAATTCACCGCTAAAACCGCCGAAGAAAAGAAGGAGCTTCGTAAAAGGTACGGCTATTCGGACGAGGATTTTCTTATTATCTATCCCGCCGATTTCTGCTACCGTAAAAATCATATTATGCTTCTCGAAGCTGTGAAACTTGTTTATGATAAGCATAAAAACGTTAAGCTTCTCCTTCCCGGCTTACAGACCGAAAACGGAGAATGCGTTCGCTTCTGTAATGAAAACGGGTTAAACGAAGCCGTTGAGTTTCTTGATTACCGCCGCGATATATACGACTTCGCGGGAATGTGCGACCTTTCGGTGTCCACCTCGCGTCAGGAGGGGCTTCCGATAAATCTTATTGAAGCCATGGGACTCGGTAATCCGATTTTAGCAAGCGACGTAAGAGGCAATAACGACGTCGTTGAGGACGGCGTTAACGGCTATCTCGTTAAGCTTAACGATTCTGCTGCAATGGCTGAAAGAATATGCGGGTTGATTGAAAACAGAGAAAAGCTTGAGGAATTTTCGGAAAACGGAAGAAGGCTGTCGGTAAAATACGGAACGGAGCCCGTAATTGAGAAAATGCTTAAGGTCTACCGTTCTCTTGAACTAATAGGATAAGCTATGCGTGTATTACATTTTATTCCCGATATAGGCGTATCGAACGGCGTGATGAGCTTTATTCTTAATTACGCCGCCGCGATGCCCGACGGTATTATATTTGATGTCGTATATTTTCACGAGACTGAAAAAACAAGACGTGCGGATATTGAAGCCCTCGGAGGCAGAGTGTATAAAATTGAAAGACCGTCGCCGGTCGATTTGATTTCTAAAAAGCCCGACGCTCTCTTTAATGAGCATAAGGGCGAATGGGACGCTCTTCATATACACGCTCCTCATTTTGCCGTGTTTATTGCTCCCGCCGCAAAACGCGCGGGTATAAAGAAAATATGCGTTCACTGTCATACAACGGAGTATTCGCTTAAAGGAAGCAGCTTAAGAAACGAGCTTTTAAGTCTCTATGCGAAATACTTTATAAAAGATAAATTCGCCTGCTCGGATAACGCCGCTAAGCTCTGGTACGGTAACACCGATTACCGTATTATGCGAAACGCCGTTGACCTGAGTAAATACGAATTCAATCCCAAAGCGAGAGAGAGAGTAAGAGCGGAGCTTGCGCTCGGAAACGCTCTTACGGTTGGACATATAGGAAAAACGGATATACCTCAGAAAAACCATCCGTTTATTCTGAAGGCGTTTTCCGAGCTCGTTAAAGCCGAGCCTGACTCAAGGCTTTTACTTATCGGCGCCGAGCCTACCGAAAATCTTGACGCTCTTTCCGATGAACTCGGGATTTCCGAAAAAGTAATATACCTCGGTATACGAAGCGATATACCCGAGCTGCTTCAGGCGCTTGACGTATTTCTGTTTCCGTCAACGGGGGAGGGACTTCCCGTATCGCTTATTGAAGCGCAGGCGGCTTCGCTCCCCGTGCTTATGTCCGACGTTATTACCGATGAGGTAAGGGTTACCGATTTCGTCTGCGCCTTACCGCTGTCTGCGCCGCTTCAAGAGTGGGCTCAAAAGCTTACCGAGCTTTCAGAGAAAGAGCGGAAACCCGTAACGCTTACTGACTGGGATATCCGTAAACATACCGCTGAGCTTGCGGACTATTACCGAAAATGATATGAGTGTTTTAAGTAAAATTAAAAAGACTATGTTTCCTGAAATATGGTGCGTAGCAATAAGAAAAAACGAAAACGACGGCGAAAGTATTCTTAACGGAACCGAAAAGCCGTTCATAGTTTTGCCGAACACAAAATCAATGTGGTGCGCCGACCCCTTTCTTTTTGAAAAGGAAGGCAGGCTGTACGTGTTCTTTGAGGTCCTTGATTATATGAAACGCAAAGGGCTTTTAGGCTACCGTGAAGTAACGGAAAGCGGCTTCGGCGATATTAAAGTGATTTATGAGGGCGACAGCCATCTTTCGTTTCCGTTTATATATGAAGAAAACGGAACGGTTTATATTATTCCCGAATCTTTCCACAGTTCAAAGCTGTTCAGACTTAAATGTACTGAGTTTCCCGACAGCTGGGAGATTGATAAGACGTTTACCGAGGATAAGCTCGTCGATACCGTAATGCTCGAGCGTAACGGAACGAGATATTATATTTCACAGCGAGTCGAAGAAGCGGATGTATTTAACAGAGTCGACCTCTTCTATGAGGAGAACGGAGAGCTTAAGGAGTGCGCCGCAAATCCCGTAAAGCTTGATTTAGCTGATTCACGGGGCGCTGGAAAGGTGTTTGAACACAACGGCGAGCTTATACGTCCGTCTCAGGATTGCAGCGCCTCTTACGGCTCTGCTCTGTATTTTAACAGAATTACAAGGCTTGATAAAAACGGTTATGAGGAAACACCCGTTAAAACCGTTTTTGTTCACGATATTAATACCGACGTTAAACGTGAATTCTGCGGAATACATACGTATAACAGGCTCGGTAACTACGAGGTAATAGATTTAAAGCTCCCGGCAAAATTTAATTTGAGAAATTCCGTCGGAGCCTTCATCAAACTTTTCAAGAGGTAAAACCGTGAAGTTTTCAATAATCATTCCCGTTTATAACGTTGAAGAGTATCTTGAAGAATGCGTTAACAGCGTTTTGCGCCAGACCTTTACCGATTTTGAAATCGTTCTTGTAGACGACGGCTCAACCGATTCGAGCGTCTCAATCTGCGATAAGCTCGCAGAGCTTGATTGCGTTTCCTGTTATCACGTTGAAAACGGCGGCGCCGCGTCCGCAAGAAACTACGGTATGACCGTTGCGAAAGGCGATTATTTTATTTTTATGGATTCCGACGATTACTGGAGCGATAAAAACGCTCTTAGTCAAATCGCCGACAGTATTGAGAAAAACAAAAGCGATATAGTAGTATTCGGCTGCACGGATTTCGATATGGTCAGTGGAAAATCCTTTGTATCGCGGAATAATTATGACCTTAAGCTTATTTCTGAAAGCACAAACGACGAGGTCCTCCATTATTTTATGAGCAACAAGCTCCTTCCCGGCGGACCGACAATCTTTGCGTTTGACGCCGGAATTGTTTCCGAAAACGGTATCTCGTTTAAAACGGGAATACAGGACGAGGATTACGATTTCGTACTGAGTGTTTTTCTTGAATCCGAAAAGTTGTCCGCGATAAATAATCCGTTTTATATGTACCGTAAGGGAAGAAGCGGTTCAGTTACAAAGGCTTCCGGTATAAAAATGATTTACGGTATAGATTATACAGTTCAGAAATGGTCAAAGCTTGCCGATAGTATTGAAAACGAAACCGTCAGAGCGGACGTACTTAATTATCTTGCATATATATTCTGTACGGGACTTGTTATAATGGGAAGAATGGACAAGCCCTTAAGAAAAAAAGCGGGCGAAATAATGGATAAAAACAGCTTTATTCTGAAATACGCCCAATGGAAAAGGCCTAAAACAATCGCTATGCTGCTTCGTTTTATAAGCATAGAGCGTTTATCGCGGATAATATCAAGGTATTACGATATGTCCCGCTTTTAGGAGTAAACTGATGAAAAAGCTATTAGTCGTTATTCAGCATATACGCCGCGGCGGACCCGAGCTTGTCGCAATTAATTATGCT
>JAILGO010000101.1 GCA_024696725.1 Eubacterium sp.
ACCGTTTTGCCGCGTTCCTTATTAAGGCGCATAAACACCTCCATAACCTTAGCTGAGGTTTCGGAATCCAGCGCTCCCGTAGGCTCATCCGCAAGAATTATTGAGGGGTCGTTAGCCATAGCTCTCGCAATGGCAACGCGCTGTTTCTGACCGCCCGAAAGCTCGTTCGGACGGTGCTTCATTCTGTCCTCCATTCCGACCTCGCCGAGCAGCTCCTTAGCTCTCTGCGCGCGTTCCTTTTTACCGTAGCCCGCATAAAGCATAGGCAGCTCAACGTTTTTTACTGCGCTCTGTCTTCCGATAAGATTAAAGGTCTGAAAAACAAAGCCCACCTTTTGATTTCTGATAGCGGAGAGCTCCTTATCGCTCGCCACATTTATATTAACGCCGTCAAGAATATATTCGCCGTCAGTGCTTTTATCAAGCGCACCGATTATATTCATAAGCGTTGATTTACCGCTGCCCGATTCGCCCACGATGGCAACGAATTCACCGCTGCAAACCTTAAGGTCAATCCCGTGAAGCACTTCGAGCTCATTGGGTTTTCCTATAAAGAAGCTCTTGCGGATATTTTTCATTTCAATTACAGGCTTATCCATTGTTTCCACCCGGCATTCCGCCCGACGGAGGTGCGCCCATTCCGCCGCCTGAATTATTTGAGCCCTTTGAATTTGAGCTGTTATTATCCATAGGTCCGCCGCCCTGAGGCATACCGCTTCCGCCTCGATTATTACCGCCGAAAAGGTTTGCGAAAAGTCCGCCCGAGGACTCGCTGCCGCTCTTTGAGTCAGAAACGGTTTCTATACCCTCGCTGAGGTCTGCGCTTGAGCGTACAACGTCGCCCTCGCTGAGCTGAGAAGATTCAATTTCAATATAATAATCGTTGCTGCTGCCCGTTGTAACGGTAACCTTTTCAAATTCCATATCGGTTCCGCTGCCGCCCGTCTGACGGTAAACGTATTTTGTATCGTTTTCAGTTCCTACCGCGTCAATCGGCACCTGATAAACGGCGTCGCTTGAGCTTACAATAATATCAACGGTTGCGTTCATTCCGATATACATACTGTCCGTTGCCTCGTCAATTGTAACCGTTGCGCCGAAGGAGCCTTCGTTGGATACGGGGTCAATCTGAGTAAGCGTTCCCGTAAGAGAGGCGTCGCTTGCATCGCTCGTTATGCGGCAGTTCATCCCCGTTTCAACGTTATTTATATCCGCTTCCTCAATAGTAATATCAACGGTAAGCTGACTTAAATTCTGAATTGTTGCAACTGCCGCCTCCTTGCTGACAGCCGAGCCTACGGTTGCATTAAGAGCAGTTACTGTTCCGCTCTGCTCTTCCTTAAGAGAACATTCAGCAAGCTGGGATTTAAGCTCGTCAAGGCTGTCGCTCGTTGAAGCGTTTTCAAGCTCCTCCTCTGCCCTTTCAAGCTGCTCCTCTGCCTGAGTAAGCGCGTTTTTATACTGCTTAGTCGTCTGCTTCGCTTCGTCATAAGCGCTTTTCGCCGTGTTATAAGCACTCTGAAGCGAGGAATAATTACACGCCTCCTGCGCTTTGGTGAGCGCCTGCGCCTTGCTGCTGAGAGCATAGAGAGCATTGCTTCCGCTCGGGATTGAAAGGCTCTTTCCCGTAAGCGACAGAACTGCGCTTTTAACCTCTCTGCAAAGCTCGTCGGCAGTCTGAGTAACGCTTACCTGAGAGGTTGATGACGCCGATGAGGAGGCGCTGTTTTCACCCATTTTTGAATTGTTATCCACGCTCTCGGTTGTTGAGGTAACGCTTATTGTGTAGCTTCCCTTGGCGCATTTTCCGTAGTAATTCTGTATAGCCTTCATATACGCCTTTGCGGCAGAAACGAGGGCTGATTTATTACTGCTGCTCGCCTTGTTTTTATATGCCCTGAGCGCTGAATTATAAGCCGCGCTTGCCTTAACGTATTTTGCTCCCGCAGCGTTGTATGCCGAAAGGGCGCTGTCAAATGCCTTTTGATAGCTTTTCAGGGAGCTTTGCGCCTTTTCGTACGGCGCCCTGGCGCTCTCATAATCGCTTTTTGCCTCGGAAAGAGTTGAAGCGTAATCGTTATAATCCGACTTTGCAGTGTTATACGAGGTCTTAGCGCTGTTATACGAGGATTGAGCTGAGGAAAGAGTTTTCTGAAGATTGCTCTCCTCCTTTTCAATCTGGCTTTCAAGCTCCTCTGTATCGAGAGTAACAATAACGTCGCCCTTTTTAACCTTATCGCCAACCGCAACGTTAACGCTTTTTATAGTGTAATTAAGCGAGGTTGTAACGTTGGACGTCTTTGCACTTTGCACGGTACCCGTTGTGCTTACCGTATCCTCAAGCGTTCCCTTAACGAGAGTGGTTGTGCGGATAAAGGAATACTGCGTTCCCTCTTTTTTTCCGTTTGCCGCGGCAAAAATTCCCGCCGTAATTGCGCCGACAAGAACTAACGAAATAACCGCGCTGATGATTCTATGCTTTTTAATAAAGCCCTTAAGTCTGCCTTTTTTCGTTTTCATAGCAAAGCCTCCTGCTGTGTTTTTCAATGCAATTATTAATGAAAAAGATTAAACAGGAATTAAACAAAGAAAAAAAATTGTTAAAAGTGAAAAATAAAAAGTTCTTGACTTTTGTTATTATTATGTTATAATCTATAAGCCGCATATTATGGGCAGCAAAGAGGAGCATGGTGCTCCCGCCTATCGTAGCGAGTCTTAAGAAAGGCAGAAAAAGTATGTACGCAATTATCGTAACAGGCGGAAAGCAGTACAAGGTCGAAGAGGGCGACGTTCTCTACGTAGAGAAGCTCGGCGCTGAGGCTGAGGAAGAAATCACCTTCGATAACGTTCTTGCAGTAAGCACGCTTGCAGGCTTCAAGGCAGGCAAGGATTGCGCAGGCGCAACAGTAAGCGCTAAGGTCGTTAAGAACGGCAAGGGCAAGAAAATCACTGTTTTCACTTACAAGCCGAAGAAGAACGAAAAGCGCAAGATGGGACACCGTCAGCCTTACACTAAGGTTGAAATTACCAAAATCAACGCGTAATGATTAGAATTAGCTTTTTTAAAAAGGGCGGAATGCTTACGGGCTTTGAAAGCAAGGGCCATTCGCAGACTGCGGAATACGGCAGCGACGTCGTATGCGCCTTCGTTTCAAGCGCCTGCTATATGACAGCCAACACGGTGACCGAGGTTATGGGCTTAAACGCCGACGCCTTCGCCGAGGAGGGCTATATGAGGCTGAGCATTAAAGACGCGCCCGAAAAAGCGCAGGATATCCTTAACGGTATGAAGCTTCATCTTACCGAGCTTGAAAAGGAATATCCCGAAAACATTAAAGTAACAGTAACGGAGGAATAACAATGCTTAAATTAAATTTACAGTTATTTGCTCATAAAAAAGGTATGGGTTCCACCAAGAACGGCAGAGATTCAGAATCCAAGCGTCTCGGCGCTAAGAGAGCTGACGGTCAGTTCGTTCTCGCAGGCAACATCCTTTATCGCCAGAGAGGAACTCACATTCATCCCGGTAACAACGTAGGTATCGGTTCGGATGATACTCTCTTCGCTCTTATCGACGGTACGGTAAGATTTGAGAGAATGGGTAAGGACAGAAAAAAGGTTTCCGTTTATCCCGTTGAGCAGTAATTAAAAGATTAAAGACCGCTGAAGCAGCGGTCTTTTTTATTAGTATTCATATTCCGCAAGCATTTCAAAGCTTTCGGGAAGGTCGTTAATCCTTTCTTTTATAAAAAGCGGATAGAGGTACTGCTCCTTAAGCGAAGGAACGCTGAGCCATTCAAATCTCTCGTTATTCTTAGTTTCAAGTCCGATAAATTTTTCGCGGTTAATAAGGTCCGTTTCGGACACGTCAACGAGATAATAAACGCACAGCTCATGAAACTTTTCCTTACACTCATCCTCAATAAAGAAGGTCTGAGCAAACCAGAGCGGTCTTACGATTTTTGCGTTAATACCGAGCTCCTCTTTCAGCTCTCTTTTAATTGCACCGTCTGCCGTTTCGTGCAAAGCCACTCTGCCGCCCGGGAGAAAATAATACGGCGTAATATTATTTTTCATCGCGAGCAGCCTGTCGCCGTGCATAATAACGGCGCAGACTCTGTAATTAAATATTCCCTTTTCGGTTTTAAACGTTAAATCCATAGTCCCTCCTCAGTTTATCAAGATACTCGTTTACCTCACTATGCGATTTGAAGGTTATAACCCTTACCTCAGGGTATTTTTCAAACAGCTTTAAAGCCTTCGGTCTTGCGATTTCGGGATACGCTTTTATATCGTTAATCAGCTCCTCGTCAGGCTCAAGCTCGCAGGCTATATCCTCGCGCTTTTTATCCCGTTTCAAAACGCCCTCTATACAGATTTCCGTCGGCATATCAAAGAAATAGCAGAGCTCGCATTCCTTTATTCTGTACTTAATAGTTTTTCTGTAATTACCGTCAATAATCCATTCGTCGCCGCGCATTATTTTCTTTTGCTTTTTAATGAAATCGGGGCGCTCAAGGTGGCTCGTATCCGGAAGCCAGTAAACCCTGTCGAGATTATAAAGCGGTAAGCCCGTAATCTCTGCGAGCTGCTTTGAAAAAGTGCTTTTCCCTGCTCCGCTGCAGCCGATAACGATTATTTTTTTGTAATCCATAATCCCCTCCGAAAAAAATAACCCGTCACAAAGGGACAGGTTGATGTAACAGCATCTTATATTATTTATCGGGCGTTAACGCTGTGTTCGGAATGGGAACAGGTATACCCGACGAAAGAAGTATAGCATAAGCCGTACCTTTTGTCAACAAGGCTATTAAGCAAGAGCAGCGAATAATAATAACTGTTGACTTTTGTTTTTATTTTAGTACAATATATATGCAATAATATATATGAGGAAATAATATGTTAGAATTAAAAAACATATCCTTTGACGTTCCGCAGGAAAGCGGACAGAAGGAAATAATCAAAGACATCAGCCTTAAAATCGGCGAGAAAAAGCTTATTGTAATAACGGGACCGAACGGCGGCGGCAAATCGACCCTCGCAAAGCTTATTGCGGGAATTGAAAAGCCCACTTCGGGAAGAATATTCTTTAAGGACGAGGACATTACCGAAAAAAGCATTACCGAGCGCGCAAACCTCGGTATCAGCTTCGCGTTTCAGCAGCCCGTCCGCTTTAAAGGAATCGAGGTAGTCGACCTTCTTCGCCTTGCGGCAAAAAAGGATTTAACAATCGCCGAGGCGTGCGATTATCTTTCAAGAGTCGGACTTTGCGCGAGGGATTATATCAACCGCGAGGTCAACGCAAGCCTTTCGGGCGGCGAGCTCAAGAGAATAGAAATCGCTACCGTTCTCGCACGCGGCACCGTGCTTACGCTTTTTGACGAGCCCGAGGCAGGAATTGACCTCTGGAGCTTTAACAGTCTTATTTCAGTTTTTGAGAAGATGAAGGCTGAAAGCAAGAATTCTATTCTGATTATATCGCATCAGGAGAGAATTCTTAATATAGCCGACGAGATAATTGTTATCGACAGCGGAAGAATTACGCATCAGGGACCGAAGGACGAGATACTTCCCCTTCTTCTCGGTACCGACGCGGCAGTCGGAAGCTGCACAAGACTTACGGGCAGGGAGGACTGATTATGGATTTTGTAAACGATATTCAGAGCAAGCTTCTCGAGGAAATCGCAGACCTTACCTCCGCTCCGAAGGGTGCGTACAATATCCGCGCCAACTCACAGCTCGCGGCAAGGAACACTACGGAGAATATTGACATCACTTCAAAGACGGACAAGCCGGGAATAGATATCCGCATAAAAAACGGAACGAAGGGCGAGACCGTTCACATTCCCGTTGTTCTCAGCGAAAGCGGTCTCAAGGAAACGGTTTATAACGATTTCTTCATAGGCAACAACTGCGACGTTACGATTGTTGCGGGCTGCGGTATAGATAACTGCGGCGCCCACGACAGCCAGCACGACGGCATTCACCGCTTCTTCGTAGGTAAAAACTCACACGTCAGGTACATTGAAAAGCATTACGGCTCGGGCGACGGAAGCGGCAAAAGAATCCTTAACCCTCAGACCGAGGTCTATCAGGAGGAAGGCAGCACCGTAGAAATGGAGATGGTTCAGATTAAGGGCGTCGACAGCACGGTACGCACTACCCTTTCCGAGCTTGACAGGGACGCTACGCTCCTCGTGCGCGAAAGACTTATGACTCACGGTAACCAGAGAGCTGAAAGCGTTTATACTACTAAGCTCAACGGTGAAAACTCGAGCGCAGACGTTATCTCACGCTCGGTAGCAAAAGACAGCTCGTATCAGAAATTCGACAGCATTATCGTCGGAAACGCAAAGTGCAGCGGCCATACGGAATGCGACGCTATTATTATGGACGAAGCGAAAATCCTCGCCGTTCCGCAGCTTGAGGCTAACGATATCGACGCGGCGCTGATACACGAAGCGGCGATAGGAAAAATCGCAGGCGAACAGATAATCAAGCTAATGACTCTCGGCTTAACCGAGCAGGAGGCTGAGGAGCAGATTATAAGCGGATTTCTTAAATAAAAAAAGCAGGAGATAATCTCCTGCTTTTATTTTAGGTATGATTATTGACCCGAGTAATCGCTTACAAATTCAAACGCGGATTCATTCAGTTTTTTCTTCGTCGACCTTCCGATAAATGCAAAGGCAACAAGAAGAACGACCGCTATAAGACCTACTATGAGGGCATATTCCACCATACCCTGACCGTTTTCGTCTTTAAAAAAAGTCATATTTATCACCTGTTCATACTAAATTAACATTTTTGACATATAAATTATCGCAAATTATTACACATTTGTCAAGTATTTTTGTCAAATTTTACTAATGAATCTATCAGTGAATAGAATTTTAATAAAAATTCCCTCTTAAAAAGGGATTTTTCTTTTGATTTCGTCTGTCGGAATTCAGCAGATAGAGCAAAATTTCGCTTCGCTGCTTTTTGCCCGGTCCTTTTATATATCCAAAGAAAAGAGCCCTCAAAAGAGAGCTACTGTTTGGCGTCCCCTCGTCGTCGTTGCCTTTGTTCACGAACAGCACCGCAAAGCGCTGCTGTAATATGAACTGCGGCACTCCTCCTCTCCGGACAAAATTTCGCTTCGCTGCTTTTTGCCCGGTCCTTTTATATATTCAAAGAAAAGAGCCCTCAAAAGAGAGCTCTTTTCTTTGGCGTCCCGTAGAGGAGTCGAACCTCCGGCCTTTCGCTTAGGAGCAAGGCTCAGCAACGGTTATTTCAGTTTTAAAAAGTGCTGAAAAGTGCCGTTTTATGCGGTTTTTACCGTGTGAGTGAGTTCAACTATTTGCTAATCAATACCGTACAATATCGGACTGTTTTATATCATCCGATTAGCAGGTTTTTAGCAACCCTAAATTTTCAGGGACATTAACAAAGTTCAATTTGATACTGTGTTTTTATCAAATAATACCACATAGTACCAATCTGTTTCGTCAGTTGAATTGTATCACAAACAAAAGAAAAAGTACACACCTTTTTCACAAACTCTTTGAAGGGTGTGTACTTTTATGTATCAGTTAGAATTGGTTAAGGTTTTAACCAACTCTAACATCTGTGGGTTTTCCAAAAGATTCTTAATCAGTTCAGCGTTTTCCTCTGTTAAACTTGGAACCGATGGAGCAGTTTCTGTCGGGCTGTAAAATGCCTTTTCCATTCTCTGAGCGTTCAGCATCCTATCATCGTCCAAAATGTGTGAGTATCGGTCTGTAACCATTGATGCTTGAGCGTGTCCTGAATCGCCCTGAACGGATTTAATATCGCCGCCATTCAGTTTTAATTTGTATGTTACTGAGGAGTGTCTTAAACTGTGAAAGACAACTTTCGGAAGATTATTATCACGAATGAGCTTTGAGAAAGCTCGATTTATAACGCAATGTTGAATAGGTCTGCCGCTTGTGTTGCAGAACACAAGATTGAAATCCTGAAATTCATCACCAAAAAGCTCTTTGATTTCCTGAACCTCGTTATAGCGTTCACGAAGCATATACGCTACGGTTTTCGGTAAGAACACTTTGCGGACAGAGGTTTTTGTTTTCGGAGTTTTTAACAGCAATACCGTGTTTGTGCATTTAAGCACAGCCGGAAATTTGAGCATAACATCCTTATCTGACAAGAAGTCCATAGATGAGCGATTAACTCTCTGTAATTCCTTATTGACGAAGATGTGCGCCGTACCGTTTTCAATGCTTGTTTCAGATACATCTATGCAGTCCCAAGTTAAGCCAAGCAACTCGCCTAAACGAAGGCAGCAAGCAAATGCTAATGAGATTGCAAGTTTAAGCATATCGTCATCACAAACATCAAGCGCCTTATGAATAGTATCCATGTCCCATATCTCTCGCTCTTCGC
>JAILGO010000124.1 GCA_024696725.1 Eubacterium sp.
TATATCCGTACTGTTTTCAATAAAATATTTAAGCGCGCTGAAACGCTTTGCCTTCTTATCGTTAGATACCATTTTTTCTATGTTCTGCTCGCTGCCGATAATCACGATTAGCTGCTTCGCTCTCGTAAGCGCGGTATAGAACAGATTACGGTAAGAGAGAAGCTCGGGAGTTGCTACTACGGGCATTACAACCGCGGGAAATTCGCTTCCCTGACTCTTATGAACAGTCATAGCATAAGCAAGCTCAAGCTCTCTTACGCTCTCAAACGAATAGAGCGCCTCTTTATCGTCATACATAACGGTTATAACGTTATCGGCGGAGTTAATCGTTTTAAGAATACCTATATCGCCGTTAAAAACGCCCTGTCCCGTATCGCTTCCCTTAAACCACGGCACGTCATAATTATTCTTTATCTGCATTACTCTGTCGCCCTCGCGGAGAGTATAACCCTTATAGTGAAGCTCTCTCTTTTCGGGGGCGGGAGGATTAAGCACCTGCTGAAGACTGGCGTTCAGGTTCTGAGTACCCGCCTCGCCCTGCTTACTCGGGCAAAGCACCTGAATATCGCTCATAGGTAAAAGACCGTAGCTCTCGGGGAGACGGTGAGCGACAAGAGAAATCACCTTTTTAGCGACATTGTATTTATTGACCTCTTTCATAAGAAAGAAATCCGAATCCGCGGAATTATCAATAACCGGCATTTCGCCCTTTACGACCCGATGGGCGTTAGTTACTATACGGCTTTTCATAGCCTGACGGAAAATCTTATCAAGCGTAATGACGCTTATAACGCCGCTTTCGGTTAAGTCCTTCAGCACGTTTCCTGCGCCGACGGGCGGAAGCTGGTCCTTATCCCCTACCATAATAAGACGACAGTGAACCGGCATCGCCTCAAGCAGAGCCGAAAACAGAGTAATATCGACCATAGAGAGCTCGTCAACTATTACCGCGTCGCACTCAAGAGGATTTCTCATATTATGCACAAAGGTCGGCGTTTCTCCGTTTTCTTTAAACTCAACCTCTAAAAGACGGTGAATCGTTTTAGCCTCGTAGCCGGTAAGCTCCTGCATTCTCTGAGCCGCTCTTCCCGTCGGAGCCGTTAGCGCGACCTCAAGTCCGCGGCTTTTCATAAGGGTAATTATACCCTTTACGGTAGTAGTTTTACCCGTACCGGGACCGCCGGTAAGAATAAGCAGTCCTTTCTTTACCGCGATTTCAATGGCCTCGCGCTGTTTTTCGTCGAATTCAATTCCGTTAGCCTCTTCAAACGCCGAAATCTCAGAGCCGAAGATTACATTCTCTCTCGGCGGATAGCTTACGAGAGTTTTAATTCTGTCGGCTACCGAAGCCTCCGCGTTATAAATATCAGGCAGGAAAAGATAAGGCTTTCCCCTGACCTCTTTTTCAATAATCACATTAGCGTCAATAGCGTTATCGAGGATAATATCTATATAATCGTCCCCGCAGCCGAGAAGCTCCTTAGCGGGCGTAAATATCTTATTACGGGGAATACAGGTATGACCGTTACCGAGGTTATGGCGAAGAATATGAACTATTCCCGCCTGCGCGCGGTAATCGTAGGGCGGCGCCTCGTCGAGCCTTGAAGCTATGTCGTCAGCCTTGTCAAAGTCAACGCCTTTTACAATACCTATAAGCGCGTAGGGATTCTCACGCACGATATCGAGGGTCTCGCCCTTGAAGATACCGTAGGCTTTAATCGCCTCGTTCTGAGTCATACCGAGAGAGGTAAGCTCCATAAGCATTTCCCTTGCGGCAAACTGCATCCTGAAATTCTCCGAAATCTTAAGCGCCTTGGTTTTTGTAATACCTTTGATTTCGGCAAGACGCTCGGGCTCGTTTTCCATAACGTTAAAGGTATCGGAGCCGAAGCGTTCAACGATTTTTGCGGCGGTAGCCTCTCTCACGCCGCGAATTATTCCCGACGAGAGATAACGAAGAATACCTCCCGCGTCCGCAGGAAGCATAATATGTACCGTTTCTGCCTTGAACTGTCTTCCGAAAGACGGATGAAAATCCCAGACGCCGTTAAATTCAGCCTCGCAGCCGATTGCAAGCTCACCGATTGCACCGACAACGGTTACCGCTTCCTCGCCCGTATTGATTTCCGCAACGCAGAAGCCCGTATCCTCGTTAAAGAAGCTGACATCCTCAACGGTTCCTTTTAACTTTTCGAGTACAACTTCGTTTTCCATAAGATTTATTATAACATAAACAGAGATTATTGCAACAAAAAAAGGACTGCAAAAGCAGTCCTTTTAATATCAGTTAAATTACTCCTCGATAGCGATAACAACGCCTGAACCTACGGTTCTGCCGCCTTCACGAATAGCGAAACGAAGTCCGTTTTCGATAGCGATAGGAGTGATAAGCTCAACGTTCATATCAACATTATCGCCGGGCATACACATCTCTGTTCCCTCGGGAAGAGAGATAACGCCTGTAACGTCAGTTGTTCTGAAATAGAACTGAGGACGATAGTTGTTGAAGAAAGGAGTATGACGGCCACCCTCGTCCTTAGAAAGAACGTATACCTGGCCTGTGAACTTGGTGTGAGGCTTGATTGAACCCGGCTGAGCGAGAACCTGGCCTCTTCTGATTTCAGTTCTCTGAACGCCACGAAGGAGACAACCGATGTTGTCGCCTGCCTCAGCGTAGTCGAGAATCTTTCTGAACATCTCGATACCTGTGCAAACAGTAGTTCTTGTTTCGTCTTCAAGACCAACCATTTCTACCTGGTCGTTTGTATTAAGCTTACCTCTTTCAACTCTACCGGTAGCAACTGTACCACGACCTGTGATAGTGAATACGTCCTCAACAGGCATAAGGAAAGGAAGGTCAGACTTACGGTCGGGAGTAGGAATATAATCGTCAACAGCGTCCATGAGCTCAGCGATGCAAGCGCAAGCGGGGTCATCAATGCTGTCAGCCTCAAGAGCCTTAAGAGCAGAACCCTTGATAATCGGGCAATCCTCGTCAAACTCATATTCAGCAAGAGTTTCACGTACTTCCATTTCAACGAGTTCGATAAGTTCGTCGTCGTCAACCTGGTCAGTCTTGTTAAGGAATACGATAATTGCCGGAACGCCTACCTGGCGAGCAAGGAGAAGGTGCTCCTTAGTCTGAGCCATAGGACCGTCAGTAGCAGCGATAACAAGGATAGCGCCGTCCATCTGAGCAGCACCGGTAATCATGTTCTTGATATAGTCAGCGTGGCCCGGGCAGTCAACGTGAGCATAGTGACGCTTATCAGTCTCATACTCAACGTGAGCGGTGTTAATAGTAATACCACGTTCTCTCTCTTCGGGAGCCTTATCAATGTTCTCATAAGCTTCGAACTTAGCATAGCCCTTAGCTGCAAGGAACTTAGTGATAGCTGCTGTAAGAGTGGTCTTACCATGGTCAACGTGACCGATTGTACCAATATTTACGTGCGGTTTGGTACGATTAAAATGTTCTTTTGCCATTGGAATTTCCTCCTTAAAATTTACAAATACAAAATTGTCATTGATATTTTACCAAATACTTATAGAAATATCAAGCATTTTTTAAAAATATTGAATATTAGTCTCTCTTTGAACGGTCATTAACGATTTTTTCGGCTATTGACTTCGGAACGGGCTCGTAGCCTTCGGGTTCCATAGTGTACTGACCTCTTCCCTGAGTCTTGGAACGAAGGTCGTTTACATAACCGAACATCTCGGAAAGCGGAACGCGGGAGTTAATCTGCTTAACGCCGCCTATTCTGTCTTCCATACCGCTAATCTGTCCGCGTCTTGAGTTGAGGTCGCCGATTACGTCGCCCATATAATTTTCAGGTACGATTACCGTTACCTTCATCATAGGCTCGAGAATAATCGGGTCAGCCTTCTTTGCAGCTTCCTTGAAAGCCATCGAACCGGCAATCTTGAAAGCCATTTCAGAGGAGTCAACCTCGTGATATGAGCCGTCGTAAAGCTCGACTCTTACGTCTACTACGGGATATCCTGCGAGAATACCGCTCTTCATAGCTGCCTGAATACCTGCGTCAACAGCGGGAATGTATTCCTTAGGAATAGCGCCGCCGACAATCTGGTTTTCAAATTCGTAGCCCTTGCCGATACCGTTTTCGTCAACGTTCGGGAAGAGACGGATTTTAACGTGACCGTACTGACCGGAGCCGCCCGTCTGTTTTTTATATCTGAGGTCGGACATACTTTCAGCCTGAATAGTTTCTTTATAAGCAACCTGAGGCGCGCCGATATTAGCTTCAACCTTAAATTCACGAAGAAGTCTGTCTACGATAATTTCAAGGTGGAGCTCGCCCATACCGGCGATAATAGTCTGGCCTGTTTCCTCGTCGGTATAAGCCTTAAAGGTCGGGTCCTCTTCAGCGAGCTTTGCAAGAGCAATACCCATCTTTTCCTGACCTGCCTTTGTTTTAGGCTCGATAGCAACACGGATAACGGGGTCCGGGAAGTTCATACTTTCAAGTATAATCGGGTGTTTTTCGTCGCAGAGAGTATCGCCCGTCGTAGTATTCTTTAAACCTACTGCGGCTGCAATATCTCCCGCGTAACACTCGGGGATATCCTCACGGTGATTTGCGTGCATCTGAAGAATTCTTCCCATTCTTTCACGGTTGTCCTTTACTGAGTTATAGCAAGTAACACCTGCAACCGCAACACCTGAGTAAACTCTAAAATAACAGATTTTTCCGACGTATGGGTCTGTCGCAATCTTGAACGCGAGAGCAGCAAACGGCTCGTCGTCGGACGAATGGCGCTCTTCCTCTTTATCGGTATAGGGATTAATACCCTTAATCGACTGAATATCGGTAGGAGCGGGCATATAATCAACGATTGCGTCAAGCAGCGGCTGAACGCCCATATTTCTGTACGCCGTACCGCAGCAAATCGGAACCATTGTTCCGGCGATAGTAGACTTACGGATGTACTTTTTGATATCGTCGACGGAAATAGCTTCCTCGCCCTCTTCAAAATACTTCTCCATAAGCTCTTCGTCCTGCTCGACAATGTGTTCGATGAGCTGACTTCTGAATTCTGCTGCCTTTTCCTGCATTTCGGGACGGATTTCGCGAATCTCAAACTTCTGTCCGTTATTCTTATCGGGTTCAATATACACGATTTCGTGATTCTCAACAAGGTCGACAATACCCTCGAAGGTATCCTCGCTTCCGATAGGAAGCTGAATCGGGAGCGCATTGCACTGGAAACGGTCCAGTACCATTTCATAAACGTTATAGAAATCCGCACCCATAATATCCATCTTGTTTACGAATATCATTCTCGGTACATTGTATTCGTCAGCCTGACGCCATACGGTTTCAGACTGAGGCTCTACGCCGCCCTTTGCGCAAAGTACGGTTACGGAACCGTCAAGCACGCGAAGCGAGCGCTGTACCTCTACCGTAAAGTCAACGTGACCCGGAGTATCAATAATATTAATTCTGTGGTCCTTCCAGAAACAAGTTGTAGCGGCTGAAGTGATAGTAATACCTCTCTCCTGCTCCTGCTCCATCCAGTCCATAGTTGCGGCGCCGTCATGAGTCTCGCCGAGCTTATGGTTAATACCGGTATAATAGAGAATACGCTCAGTCGTCGTGGTTTTACCGGCGTCGATATGAGCCATAATTCCTATATTTCTTGTCTCTGCTAATGATACTTTTCTTGGCATATATTCATTGCCTTTCTGCCCACAAGAATAGCAGAAATGCGTATAACTCTACCTGTGGGCGAATAGAGAATCCGCGCATTTCCGTCCGCACAATGCGGAAAAACAGCATATATAAAAGTAGTAAGATTAATATCTGAAATGTGCAAAAGCCTTGTTTGCCTCTGCCATTCTGTGTGTATCGTCACACTTCTTAACAGCACCGCCGGTAGAGTTTGCAGCGTCCATAATCTCTGCTGCAAGGCGCTCCTTCATAGTCCTTTCGGACCTTGCGCGGGCAAATGCCGTTATCCATCTGAGGCCGAGAGTCTGTCTTCTTTCGGGACGAACCTCAAGCGGTACCTGATAGGTAGCGCCGCCGATACGTCTTGCCTTTACTTCAAGTACAGGCATAACATTCTCCATAGCTGCCTCAAATACTTCGATGGGATCCTTACCTGTTTTTTCCTCTATGATGCTGAACGCACCGTAAACAATCTTCTGGGCAACACCCTTCTTACCATCAAGCATAATGTTGTTGATAAGGCGGGTAACAACCTTTGAATTGTAAAGCGGATCAGGTAATACATCACGCTTAGCGATTTGACCTCTTCTTGGCATCTTCGCTTCCCTCCTTCATTAATAGTTAGATGAGTTCATAGGTACTCGGTTTTTCCGTGGAGCCAACAAAAAGTCTACGCCGAATATATATAGGTATAAACTATTGTCAGTCCGTTTTTGGTTTTTTACTTTTTCTTAGGTCTCTTAGCACCGTACTTTGAACGGCTCTGCATTCTGCCTGTTACGCCCTGGGTATCAAGCGTACCGCGGATGATGTGGTAACGCACACCGGGAAGGTCCTTAACACGACCGCCCCTTACCATAACAACAGAGTGCTCCTGAAGATTATGACCCTCGCCGGGAATGTAAGCAGAAACTTCCATACCGTTAGTAAGACGAACTCTGGCAATCTTACGGAGAGCTGAGTTAGGCTTCTTAGGTGTAGCTGTCTTAACTGCTGTGCATACGCCGCGCTTCTGAGGCGAAGCGTTATCAGTCATAATGTTCTTCTTGGTGTTGAGTCCCTTTAAAAGTGCAGGCGCCTTCGCCTTCTTTTCAAGTGACTTACGACCTGTTCTTACAAGCTGATTAAAGGTAGGCAATAGTTTATCTCCTTTCATTAATATTTATACGCCGTGCGTATAAAGAGAGCTGTTACTTAATAACCCTTTTTATACGCACGCCGAGGAGTGCAGAGGACTGCACTCCATTGGCGTTTTGTACAAATTATTCAGCAAAATTTTGTAAGAATTGCTGAAGTCATACTGACACGGTTACGTATTATAGCATTATAATACATAATTTGTCAAGAACAATTTTATACGAAATCAGTCGTTATTTGTTCCTGCAAGAAGCTCCTGAAGCTCCTCAATATTAAAGATTTCCTCAGCGCCGTCAGTACTGAAATATGAGGGAACCGCTTCAACCTCGCTGAAAATATCCATACCTGTACCGGCGGGGATAAGCTTACCGATAAGAACGTTCTCCTTAAGACCGAGAAGCGGGTCGCTCTTACCCTTCGTAGCTGCTTCGGTAAGAACCTTAGTGGTTTCCTGGAACGAAGCTGCCGAAAGGAAGCTGTCGGTAGCAAGCGAAGCCTTCGTAATACCCTTAAGAACGGGGATATACGTTGCGTGTCTGAGCTCGGTTTCACCTGCGGCGATTCTCTTATCAACCTCGTCGTTAGCGGCGTCAACAGCGCTTACGTCAATCATTGTACCTGCGATAAGGTCGGTATCGCCCGCGTCGTCAACCGTACATTTCTTAAGCATCTGACGAACGATAACCTCGATGTGCTTATCGTTGATATCAACACCCTGGCTTCTGTACGCGAACTGAACTTCTTTGATAAGATAGTTATAAACCGCTTCCTTACCGAGAATTGAAAGTACGTTATGAGGATTCTTCGCACCGACTGTAAGCTCCTGACCCTTTACTACGGTAGCGCCTTCTACGATATCGTCGTGAAGTCTTGTAGTACCGAACGGGATAAGATACTTCTTACTTTCGCCTGTTTCGGAATTGAATACCGTTACCTGCTTGGTGTTCTTAACCTCTTCAATATGAACCTCACCGTCGATTTCGCTGAGGATTGCGAGCTGCTTCGGCTTTCTTGCCTCGAAGAGCTCCTCAACTCTGGGAAGGCCCTGAGTGATATCCTCGCCGCCTGCAACGCCGCCGGTGTGGAAGGTTCTCATTGTAAGCTGAGTACCGGGCTCACCGATTGACTGAGCAGCGATTGTTCCGACGGCTTCGCCGACCTGTACGGGCTCGTTAAACGCAAGGTTAGAGCCGTAGCACTTGCAGCATACGCCGTTACGTGATTTACAGGTAATAAGAGAACGGATTTTAACCGAGGTAATACCTGCGTCAACGATGCTCTTCGCTATATCGTCGGTAATCATTGTATCGTTATCTACAAGAACCTCGCCCGTTTCGGGATGAACAACGGGGTCAACGGCATATCTTCCGATAAGTCTTTCTTCAAGCTTTTCAAGAACACGGTTACCGTCCATAATCGGATATACGTCGATACCGTCGTGGCAGCCGCAGTCGTTATCACGGATAATAACGTCCTGAGATACGTCAACAAGACGGCGGGTAAGATAACCCGAGTCGGCGGTACGGAGAGCGGTATCGGTAAGACCTTTACGCGCGCCTCTTGAAGAAATGAAGTATTCAAGAATATTAAGACCCTCACGGTAGTTAGCTCTTACGGGAACCTCGATTGTTTTACCCGAGGTATTGGAAAGAAGTCCTCTCATACCCGCGAGCTGACGAAGCTGTGATTCACTACCACGCGCGCCGGAGTCAACCATCATGTGAATCGGGTTATGAGTTCCGTCGAAGTTATTGGTAAGCTCGCTCGTTACCTTCTTCGTACAGTCTTCCCAAATCTTGATTATAGCCTGGCTTCTTTCGTTGTCGCTTAATTCACCGAAGTTGAAGTGAGTCATAATCTCGTCAACCTGAGCCTCAGCCTCTGCAAGATATTCCTTCTTCTTTTCGGGGATAAGCGCGTCGATAACGGCAACGGTTGTTCCCGAAATCGTCGAATACTTATAGCCCTGAGCCTTGAGCTCGTCGAGCATCTTTGAAGCAACAGCTACGCCGTGAATTCTGATACAGCGGTCAACTATCTGGCCGAGTCCCTTCTTCTTTACAACGAATGAGATTTCGGGCACGAACGCGTTCTCGGGGTCGCTTCTGTCAACGAAGCCGAGGTCCTGAGGAACGGGAGCGTTGAATATTACTCTGCCGACGGTTGTCTTAACAAGCTGTGATTTAGTTTCGCCGTCGACCTCCTTTGAGAAGCGGATTAAGCATTCGGAATGAAGCCCGAGCGAGCCTTCCTGATATGCCATAAGCGCCTCATCGGGGTCACGGTAAATATTATATCTTGTAATCGTTTCGCCGTTTTCAAGCGTTTCGGTTCTCGGACAGCCGGGCTCGCCGTCTTTAATCATAGTAAGATAGTACGAGCCGATTACCATATCCTGAGTAGGAACGGTTACGGGCTTACCGTCAGAGGGCTTGAGCAGGTTATTCGCGGCAAGCATAAGCATTCTTGCCTCAGCCTGAGCCTCTGCCGAAAGCGGTACGTGAACAGCCATCTGGTCGCCGTCGAAGTCGGCGTTAAACGCAGTACAGGCAAGCGGGTGAAGCTTGATAGCTCTTCCCTCTACGAGCACGGGCTCAAATGCCTGAATACCGAGTCTGTGAAGCGTAGGAGCACGGTTAAGAAGAACCGGGTGGTCCTTGATAACGATTTCAAGAGCATCCCAGACCTTCGGGTCCTCAGCCTTTTCAACCATCTTTCTTGCGAGCTTGATATTTGAAACGCCGGTCTCTACAAGTCTCTTCATTACGAAGGGCTTGAAGAGCTCGATAGCCATCTCCTTAGGAAGTCCGCACTGGTACATCTTAAGCTCGGGACCTACTACGATAACCGAACGTCCGGAATAGTCAACACGCTTACCTAAAAGGTTCTGACGGAAACGTCCCTGCTTACCGCTAATCATATTGGAAAGAGACTTAAGCGCTCTGTTTGAAGGACCGGTTACCGCACGTCCGTGCTTACCGTTATCTATAAGAGCGTCAACGCTTTCCTGAAGCATTCTCTTTTCGTTACGGATAATGATATCGGGAGCGTTAAGCTCAATGAGTCTCTTTAAACGGTTATTTCTGTTAACAACACGTCTGTAAAGGTCGTTGAGGTCGGAGGTTGCGAAACGTCCGCCGTCAAGCTGTACCATAGGACGGATATCGGGAGGAATAACCGGAATAACGTCGAGAATCATCCATTCGAGCTTATTTCCGCTTTGATAGAAAGCGTCGACAACCTCAAGTCTCTTGAGGATTTTAGCCTTCTTCTGACCGGTTGCGTTTTCGAGTTCCTCGGCAAGCTCGTTTCTGAGCTCGGCGATATCAATTTCCTGAAGAAGCTTTTTAATGGACTCTGCGCCCATTCCCGCTTCGAAATCGTCCTCATATCTCTCACGCATCTCGGTATACTCTTTTTCGTTGAGAATCTGCATTTTCTCAAGCGGAGTATCGCCGGGGTCCGTTACGATATAAGACGAGAAATAAAGTATTTTTTCGAGGTTGCGCTGATTGATATCAAGTACAACTCCGATACGGCTGGGCGAGCCTCTGAAGTACCAGATATGAGATACGGGAGCGGCAAGCTCGATATGTCCCATACGCTCACGGCGTACCTTGGAACGCGTAATCTCAACGCCGCAGCGCTCGCACACTTTACCCTTATAGCGAACCTTCTTATACTTTCCGCAATGACATTCCCAGTCCTTCATGGGACCGAAAATCTTTTCGCAGAAAAGACCGTCGCGTTCCGGCTTAAGTGTACGGTAGTTTATAGTCTCGGGCTTGGTTACCTCGCCGTAGCTCCACTCACGGATACGCTCGGGAGAAGCAAGACCGATTTTAATTGAACTGAAATTATTTGAAGTATTAATACTCATAATGGAAGCACTCCTTTTCTTAAAGTTACAGAAAGTTATCAGGGCTGATTATTCGTCGTCGTAATTATTTAATGCGGCAGCAAAGCCTGCTAATAATCCGCCGTCTCCCTGATTTGCTTCCTCGTCGTCAAAAGCTTCGTCGCCGTTAACAACCTCAAAGCCCTCAGAGTCTTCGTAGTCGTTAACCTCTTCAAACGCGCCGTTATCAACAGGAGTGAAGCCGTCGTCTCCAAGGTCCTGCTTAAACTCAATCTCTTCGCCGTTCTTATCGTAGAAGCGGGTATCGAGACAGAGCGCCTGGAATTCCTTATAGAGAACGCGGAACGCCTCCGGAGTGCCAGCGGCGGGAATATTCTCGCCTTTAACGATAGCCTCGTAGGTGCTTACTCTTCCTACAACGTCATCCGACTTAACGGTAATGATTTCCTGAAGAGTATAAGCTGCGCCGTAAGCCTCAAGAGCCCAAACCTCCATTTCGCCGAAACGCTGTCCGCCGAACTGAGCTTTACCGCCGAGAGGCTGCTGAGTAACAAGGCTGTAAGGACCTGTTGAACGTGCGTGCATTTTATCGTCAACAAGGTGATGGAGCTTAAGATAATACATATAACCTACAGTTACACGGTTATCGAACTGCTCGCCGGTTCTTCCGTCGGTAAGAACGGTCTTTCCGTCGTATACCTTGTTTCCGTTTTCGTCAATATAGTAACCGATATCGGCAAGCTTTAAGCATTCGCGGATATCGTCCTCGTGAGCGCCGTCAAATACGGGCGTCATCATCTTCCAGCCGAGCGCCTTAGCGGCATAGCCGAGATGAACCTCAAGCACCTGACCGATATTCATACGGGACGGTACGCCGAGGGGGTTAAGCACGATATCAAGCGGACGTCCGTCGGGAAGGAAGGGCATATCCTCCTGAGGAAGTACACGGGAAACAACGCCCTTGTTACCGTGACGGCCTGCCATCTTATCGCCTGCCTGAATCTTTCTCTTCTGAGCGATATATACGCGTACCATTTTATTAACGCCGGGATTGAGCTCTTCACAGTTAGCTCTTGTGAACACCTTAACGTCAACAACGATACCGTATTCGCCGTGAGGCACCTTAAGAGAGGTATCGCGGACCTCGCGCGCCTTCTCGCCGAAGATTGCGCGGAGAAGTCTTTCCTCGCTCGTAAGGTCGGTTTCGCCCTTGGGAGTAACCTTACCTACAAGGATATCGCCGCTCTTAACCTCAGCGCCGATACGGATAATACCGTCCTCGTCAAGGTCCTTAAGAGCGTCCTCGCCGACGTTCGGGATATCCCTTGTAATTTCCTCGGGACCGAGCTTCGTCTCACGGGCTTCCTGGTCGTGCTCTATAATATGGATAGAAGTATACACGTCGTCGCGTACAATCTTCTCGTTAATAAGAACAGCGTCCTCGTAGTTATAACCTTCCCAGGTCATAAAGCCGATAAGAGCGTTCTTACCGAGTGAAATTTCACCGTTGCAGGTTGCGGGGCCGTCGGCGATAACCTGTCCCTCGGCTACCTCTTCGTGAAGAGAAACTATCGGGCGCTGATTAATGCAGGTACCCTGGTTAGAGCCCGAGAACTTAATCAGCTCGTATCTGTCGATTTCGCCCTTCTTGGTTTTAATTTCAACGCTGTCCGCGTCAAGCGAGATAACAGTACCCGCTCTCTTCGCGGCAACTACAACGCCTGAGTCGTAAGCAGCCTTGTATTCCATACCTGTTCCGACTACGGGAGCCTCGGTCTTGAGAAGCGGAACTGCCTGACGCTGCATGTTAGCGCCCATAAGAGCACGGTTTGCGTCATCGTTTTCAAGGAACGGAATCATTGCGGTAGCAACAGATACTACCATCTTCGGAGAAACGTCCATATAGTCTACGCTCTCGGGAGGCATGCTGAGGAATTCGTCTCTGCGGCGGCAGGTTACTCTGTTGTTGATAAAGCGTCCGTTCTCGTCGAGTGGCTCGTTAGCCTGAGCGACAACGTACTCGTCCTCAAGGTCCGCCGTCATATAAACAACCTCGTCGGTTACAACGCCCGTTTCCTTATCAACCTTACGGTAAGGAGCCTCGATGAAGCCGTACTCGTTAAGGCGGCTGTAACAAGCAAGATAAGAGATAAGACCGATGTTCGGACCTTCGGGAGTTTCAATCGGACACATACGTCCGTAGTGAGTATAATGTACGTCACGGACCTCGAAGCCTGCACGGTCACGCGAAAGACCGCCGGGACCGAGCGCGGAAAGTCTTCTCTTATGAGTAAGCTCCGCAAGGGGATTGTTCTGGTCCATGAACTGTGAAAGCGGTGACGAGCCGAAGAACTCGCGGATTGCGGCAAGCACCGGCTTAACGTTTATAAGACTCTGGGGAGTGATTGCCTCGCTGTCATCCTGGGTTGAAAGAACGGACATACGCTCGTGCACTACGCGCTCCATTCTTGTAAAGCCGATTCTGAACTGATTCTGTAACAGCTCACCGACTGCGCGGATACGGCGGTTGCCGAGATGGTCGATATCGTCGGTTTTGCCGACGCCTGCTGCGAGGTTATTAAGATATGAAACAGTTGCGAAAATATCGTCGATGATGATGTGATTAGGGATAAGGTCGTCGTGCTTGATTCTGATTTCCTCTTCAAGAGCTTCGGCGTCGTCGCCGCACTTGTCAAGGATTTCTCTGAGAACGCGGTAGGAAACCTTTTCGTTAATTCCGAGAGCTTTCTTATCTATGGTTACGAAATTATCAATATCAACCATACCGTTTGAATTGATACGGATTTCTCTTCCGTCCTCAAGCTGAATATAAGCATACATTACGCCCGCGTTTTCAATTTCTGCAGCCTTTTCGGCGCTGATTTTTTCACCCTCGTCGGCAAGAAGCTCGCCAAGGGGAGAAATAACGGGTCTTGAAAGAATTCTTCCGGTAAGTCTTTCGGTAAGACCGAGCTTTTTATTATACTTAAATCTACCGACTCTTGAAAGGTCGTAACGGTGAGCGTCGAAGAAAAGACCGTCAAGATGTGCCTGAGCCGTTTCAAGCGTGGGCGGCTCGCCGGGACGGAGCTTCTTATATACCTCAAGAAGCGCTTCCTCCATGTTCTTCGTAGTATCCTTCTTTATAGTCTCTTCAATTCTTATATCGTCGCCGAAGAATTCTCTGATTTCGTCGTCGGTTCCGAGACCGAGAGCTCTTATAAAGGTAGTAATAAGTATTTTTCTGTTCTTATCTATTCTTACATAGAAAAGGTCGCTTGAATCGGTTTCATACTCGAGCCATGCGCCGCGGTTCGGGATAACCTGGTTTGAATAAAGCTCCGTACCGCTCTTATCATGCTCCATGTGATAATACACGCCGGGGGACCTTACGAGCTGAGATACGATACATCTTTCGGCGCCGTTATATACGAACGTACCTGCGTCCGTCATAAGCGGAAAATCGCCCATAAAGATTGTATTTTCTTTTACCTCGCCCGTTTCCTTATTCTGAAGTCTCGCTCTTACCTTAAGCGGTCTTGAATAAGTAGCGTCGCGCGCCTTGCACTCTGCAATAGTGTACTTGGGCTCGTCGTCCATCGAGTAATCAATGAAGTCAAGCACGAGATTTCCGGTATAGTCGGTGATTGAACCGATATCGCGGAATACCTCTTTTAAGCCCTCGTCAAGAAACCACTGGTACGATTTCTTCTGCACCTCAATAAGATTAGGCATCTGCATAACCTCATTGATTTTTGCAAAGCTCTTTCGTGTAGTTGTACCGATTTGTACATCCTTCACATTCACCATACTGGTATCACTCCGTTTCATTAGGATTTCAAAATACAATGGAAAAGTGTCGAAAAGCATAGGTTTTATGCACGTTTTCGGGCTTGAAAACAAATATTTTTTCAAGCGAAAAAAACACTTTTAGACATATATTCCCATTATAATTGGTATTGTAGTATAAAACAATTTCAAGTCAATGTCAATACCCTTTTTTGTAAATTTTTTACAAGTTGAAAAAATAAACATTACACGGCATCGGGTGTTTTGAACTACGGGCAAAAAAAGAAAAAATACCCTGCGGTTTTATACCGCAGGATATTGACTGATTGATTTATTATTCCGAAGCAAAAACGGCGTCGTATTTTTTAGCCCACTGCTGAACCTTAACGCGGCTGTAATAGTTAGGCATAGCGGCAGCAGACGCGGTAAGCCGTCCCATATCCCCTATCGCTTTCAGCAGCGCGCTTCTCAGTCCCTTATCTTTAATAATCGCGACAGCCTTCTTAATCAGCGCGGGGTCGACGGTTATAAGAGAGCCGCCGGAGATATTCATCTCGTCCGAGGTCAGTATTTCGGTTTCAAAAAGATAGTCAATCTGGTCGGGAGTCAGGCTCGGAAGGAGCGCTCTGACTACGCTGAACTTAGCCATACCAAAGCCGATTTCCTTAAAGTAGCGTTTCTGATAATCCCATAGGATTTCGGCTGAATAGGTTTTTGTTTCGTCATTTATAACGGTATCGGCGAGAATCGCAGCCGCAAAGAGCGAATTCGATATACCCGAGCCGATAAGCGGTACGGTCATAAACGCGCTGTCACCGATAGCCGCATAGCCGTCGGCTACTATAACCGACAGAGTATGTCTTACGGGGATAACGGTCATAATTCCGCCCCGGAGAAGCTCTCTTCCGAGCACGGGGTTATGCTCTCTGAAAAACTCTGCGCGTTTCTCTGCCTCTTCTACGGTAAAGGGCTCGAATTCACCGATAAGCAAATCGCTGTGGTCTCTGTCGCTTATTACCCAGCCGATACCCATTCTTCCGTTAGGGATAAGATAGACCTTATATTTATGTTCAACCTCTTCGCACGCCTTGTTATAAAGCGCGCGGTAGGCGTAAAAGCTCTCGTTACGACCGGCGTGCTTCTGAATTCCGCAACAGTCGGGAAGCGAGGCGCGTATAACGCTTTCACAGCCGCAGGCGTCGATTACAAGCGGCGCGTAGAAATCGCCCTTCGTGGTTCTGATACCCGTTACTCTGTCGCCCGAAAGAAGCGGCGCGGTAATTTCACAGCCGTATTCAAACTTTACGCCCGCCTCCTCGGCAAAGCCGATAAGATAGTCGTAGAGATACTTTCTCTCCATAATTATACTTGTATTCTCTCCCTCGGGCATTGCGATTATTTTTCTTTCCGAAGGAGGTACGAAGGTTATGCTTGCGCCGGGCTCATAATGCTCCTCGTCGGGTATAGGAATACCGACAGCCTCAAGCGCTTTTGCGTCGAAGGAATCCGTCCACGCGTAGCCCATATCCTTACGCTCGCTTTTTTCATAAACGGTCACGTCGAAGCCCGCTCTTGATAAAAGCATTGCCGCCGCTATACCGCCGTGTCCGCCACCCGCAACAATAATTTTTTCAGACATAAAATCACTCCGTTAAGCAAGTATTTAATAGACATTTTTCTATTATATTATACACCTTTTTGCTGACAAAATCAATAGTATGTATGTTTTTTTATTATTGCATGATTAATAATAATATGATAAAATAATAACAATATTATTCAATAAGAGGAGTGAAAAAATGAAAAGAGGCGCCTGGTTATTTGTTTCAATACTCACGGCTCTGATAGTAGCATGGATGACGGGAATATCAGCAATGCTTTACAAGGTATTTATCGACCCGCCGAAAACCGACAGAGAAAACCCCGACCCCGGTCTTTTCTTTGACGACGACTATGCTGAGGCTACGAAGGCGACGGACGACGCTATAATCAGACTTCAGGAGAATTACACGGCTGAAGAGGTAAGCATTACAACCGACGACGGACTTACTCTTCCCGGTTATTTTTACATTAACGAACAGCCTACGGAAAACACGTTTATCTGCGTTCACGGCTACAACACGAACAGCTACTTCGCTTTTGCGGAAATGGTTGAGCCTATTCTCAACGCCGGATATAACTGCTTCCTCGTTAATCACAGACATTTCAGCGGACACGAGGGCAAGTTCACCGGCTTCGGTATTCTTGAAAAGGAAGAGCTTATCAAGTGGATTGAGCTTGTAAACTCATACTTCCCCGACGGAAAGATTGTTCTTTACGGTACGTCAATGGGCGCGGCTACGATTATGCAGGCGTCGGATAAGGACTTAACTCCGAACGTTGCAGGCTTTATCGAGGACTGCGGCTTTACCACCTGCTACGACGAATTCAGCTTTCTTTGCAAGAGCGTAGCGCATCTTCCGTCAAAGCCGATTATCGGCAGCCTCGGTCTTATGAGCAAGGCGCTCCTCGACCTTGATATCAAGACCTCCGATTCACGCGAGGCTCTTAAAAACACTAAGCTCCCCGCTCTCTTTATTCACGGCGGAAGAGACAATTTTGTACCTACATATATGGTTCAGGAATGCTACGACGCGTGCGGAAGCGAGGACAAGAAGCTCGTTATCTACGACGAGGCGAGACATACCCAGTCGCACTTCAGATATCCCAAGGAGTACGAAAAAGAGATTTTCAGCTTTGCCGACAGGATTACCGGCAGGACGAAGGCAGCCGAATAAGCAAATAAAAAGAGGCGACCGAAAGGTCGCCTCTTTTTAGTGAAAAGTGAAGGGTGAAGAGTGAAGCGTTTCGGGCGGACTCCGTCCGCACCTGTTATAATACGGGTGATTCGTCAATCGCCCCTGAAATTATGGCTTTTCGTTTTGAGACAGAGAACCGTCCCCTGTCCCGTTCTCTTCAACTACTTTAAAGGAGCCGTTTTCTTTATCCTCAATTACAACAGATATTTTTTTGCCATCAGCATTTTCAAACCGAATGAGCCAAAAATGGTTGCTGAAACCTTTATCGTTTACCAAATAAGTAAACTTAATATCAAATTCTTTGTTCTTAATTACATTTATTGCAATATTTTCAGCTTCTTCTTTTTTGATGTTTGTATTAATGTTATCCGAATTCAAATAATACTCGGTGCCGTCTAAATCACGCAATTGTATAACGGCACTTGTTTCTTGGTGTAAACGTGAGTAATATTCATATAAAACAGGTAACGTAATTATTGCAATCAATAAAAGAACACTTAACAGTATAGTTAACTTTTTACTCATTCTTTTACCCCCCGAAAATTTATATGAAACACCTTGAACATTAGCAATGTGAACACAGGGGACGGTTCTCTGTACCACAGGATGCGCCTTTTCATTCGTAAGGACGAGCAGTGCTCGTCCTCGAGTGATTCGTCAATCGCCCCTTAAATTATGGTTTTTCGTTTTGGGACGGAGAACCGTCCCATATCCCCGTCCCTGTCCCCGATTCTCCACTCCAATTGTAATCATCCCAATTCTTAGTCCACGAATCCCGTGGGCCGAAAAGTTCAATTTTATTTTCTTCTGATAAAGATTTATAATTCATCGGGGAAACATCAACAACCTCGTTATTATCTAAATCAACAGTAACAATTAATGGTCCGTTATTTGAGGCACCGGCAATAAACACACTATAACAGTTTTCTATTGTTTCGTCTCTCAAACCGGAATTAATCCTAATACAAGTCATTAACGGAACAGTATCGTCCCTGCTTCCAATAACTTCAGAATATGCAAGTTTAACAGCCTCTTCATTATATTCTCTAACAATTTCAGAAACATTAATGTTATTTTGATTTAAAGTTTCACTACTTATTGGAGTATCAGTGTTTTCTTTCTCTATTTTTTTAAAATAATTATTTTTAAAAACCAATACAATTATGGATAATAAAATCACTGTTACTACCAACAAAAAAATCATTGATAGTCTTTTCTTATGTTTTCTATTAATCTGCATGGCCACTCCATTTCTTCACAATTGAAACCACAATCCGATTGTCCGTGTTCTCTGTACCATAGGATGCGCCTTTTTCATTCGTAGGGACGAGCAGTGCTCGTCCGCGGGTGATTCGTCAATCGCCCCTACGGGTTGGGAGGTTGGCACGGGGACGCCACAGCGCGTGCTACATCTCATCCGTCTTGCCTTCGGCGCTCCCTGCGGAAGGGAAAAAACGGGAGGGCGCGGAAGCCCTCCCCTACTTCTATTAATCGTCTGCTGCTTCCACCGCCTCTTTAATCCATTCCTCGTCTTCGGGTTTGCTTTCACCGTGCTTAACGCGCGTGATAACCGCAAGACCTATAGCAAAGAAGATTGCGCAGAAGAGGAACATATAGTTATAATCCTCATGGAAAAGACCGATAAGGGCTCCGCAGAGGATAGGACCTGTAATGGCAGCCGAGAAGGTTGCCGTATAGTAGTAGCCCGTGAAGGTTCCCACGTAGTCTCTTCCGCCGATTGCAAGAACGAGGGGAAGCGTATTGATATTAATACATCCAACCGCCGCACCGCCGACAACGAGTGCAATCCAGAGAACAATCCAGGTGAACATTCTGTTATTAATCAGCTGAGAAACGGCAAGGTAAATCGCAAACATAATTACGATAACCGAAAGACCTATAATAATCGTTTTCTTACGTCCGAGCTTTCTTCCCATCGCGCCGGCAGGGATACCGAAGGCTGCGAGGGATACGGCGAACACCGCCATCATAAGCGTTGAATAAATCGGCTTAACGTTTAAGGTGTCGAGCGCGAAGTTAGTAAAGTTAGGAACAATCGCCTCGGTGGCGTTATTAATAAGGAACAGAGCGGCAAGCATTGTAATAAGGCTTGTTCTCTCCTCCTTTGAAATCGGGAGGTCCTTAATCTTGATTTTCTTCGTCTTACCTTCGCCGCCCTCGTCCATATATACGTCTTTAGAGAGGTCGTTTTCCTTATTTTTCTTATAGAAAAGAACAAGGATTACAAGGCAGAGAACCGATATAGCCGCAGCCACTACGAAAATCGGAGTATAGTTTACATACTGCGGAGCGCCCTTAGACATATCGACAACCTTCTGAGCTACAAGCTGGCTGTCGGTACCTGCGCTTGAAAAGCTTGTACCGTCATAGAAGAGCTTGTCTCTTCCCGAAGCGATAAAGTTATCAATATGCTCCTTGAACGCAGGATTCGTTGCGTCAAAGCCGTTGAGATAATTAACAACGGGAGTGCCGTCGGCGTTAACCGCTAAAATCTGGCCGAGAGTATTCGTTTTAGCCTTGAGCGCGTCGTGGATAGCCGTAAAGCCGAGAAGTCCGACGAGAGTAGTAGCAATAGTACCTACTACGAAGCCTATCATCTGACCGATACCGCCCATAATGTTAATTACGGCGTTAGCGTCGCTCTGAAGATGGGAGGGAGTAAAGTCGGGCATAAGCGATACGACGGGCGAGCGCCATACCGACATGGTAAAGTTAAAGAAGATAATAACCGTCATCATCAGCACAATCGAAAGCGCGGTTGCCTTAACCGTTGCTGCAACGGGAATAAGGCAGAAGAAAGCGGCGCATATCGGCAGGCAGATAATGATATAAGGCATTCTCTTACCCCACTTGGAGTGGGTTCTGTCGCTCTTTTTTCCAAAGAACGGCTGGAAGATTACGCCGAAGATATTATCAATAGTCATTATAGCGTTTACGAAAAGCGCTACGGAAAGAAACGCGGGAAGCTTAGCTCCGCCGCCCGTAAGCTCGGTGAGCTTAGCGCGAAAAATTACGGGAACGTACGAATTATAAACCGACCACATAAGCATACAGCCCATAAAGCCGAAGCCGATAAGAAACGTCTGCTTATAATTTAAGCCTGTTCCATTTTTACCTTTACCCATAAGTAAAATCTCCTTACAAAATATTATAAACTAATGATACCATAACGGTATCAAAAATTCAATAAACTAAAAATAAACTTTAAGCCCACGGGTTCGAGCTTTCGGGCTCACGGATTCCCGAAAGAAGAAACTGCTCCCAGAGATACCATTTTCCGTCCTTGGCGTTACGCAGCATTACGTGACGCGGAGAGTCGGCGCCGCCCGAGGCAATAAACAGCTTCGCGTAGCCTGCGTTATCGTAGGAGTACGGATTTTCGCTTACGGTAACGGTAAGCGGCTGAGCGGGAGTATAGTCATTAGCGGGAGTCGCTCCCTCAAAATACGATTTAGCGATATAGCTTTTTCCGTCCATAAAGCGGTCGTTGATAAACTGCTTTTCGGCGGGAGACATCTCGCGCGGTCCGCTTATAAACTGAAGCATCGAATAGCAAAGCTCCTTATCCCTTTCAAAATACGTAAGCGCAAGAACCGTAAGCGCAGCCGTTTTAAACGGCGTCGAAAGGTCAGCCTGCTCAAGCGCTCTGAATTCCTCAAGCGTTGACGGACAGGAGGAGAATACTATCCTTTCGCTCTTATTGCTCTGCGGAGCGGGAGCCGAAGGCTGAGATGGCTGAGCAGCCTTATTTTCATTCACCGCGTTATTAATACCCTTAGTTGCATTTCTTATTAAATCGTCAAAAAGTCCCATCTTTCTACCTCATTTCTACTAACATTATTGATAAGCTGAAAAGCATCTGCGCGGGATAATAGGTAAGTAAGGTAAGATACCTCATTTTAGGCGTACTGAAGCGCTTGCTGTCCGAGAATTTCAGACCGAGCGTTGCGTCAGAGGTCGCGAATAAAACAGGCGCAACGAACATTATTATTCTGAGCGGTATATAGTCGAATCCGAAAATTGCAAGCGAAATCGAAAGCGACGCCATAGCGCAAAGTCCCGTAGTATAAACGAGCATAGGCGCTCCGAGCTTACCGGGCTTCAGCTTAAGAATAAGCACGGCGCCGACCGCTACGCCGATGCCGAGCGCCCATACGCCGAGAAATACGGGAAGACGAAAGGCGTTTTGAAGCTTGATTTCCTTAACAAAGGCAACAATATACATTACGTGTCCTAAAAGGAACGCCGCCGCGCCGACGACAGTCGAAATAATTATGTTTCTCTTTTCCTTTTCCTTATCGCCGTTTCTTATATACGGGTCAAGGGAAAGCAGGGCATCGCCGATAAGTCCGAAAACAAGTCCGGTAAGTATGAGCTTCGCGTATATTCCCATTTCCGAATGTGCAAACGCAATCGAGCCGCTCATAACAAAGATGACCGAGGCGAGCATTTTAAGCCAGAATGCCGTTTTATCAACGTCGGGAAAGCTCTTTTTTGCATAAACGCACGCAACTACGATATCTGCGATAAACAGAATAACAAAAATCCACATAGCCAAACCCCCGTAATAAACATTTGTCTATTTTATAATATATCAAATTAAACAAAATGTCAATTACGATGATTACCGTCTTGGGCGGCGCTCGGTAGTGAAGCCCTGTCCCCTTACCTCCTTGATTTTTGTTACGGTGACGAACGCCTCGGGGTCGATTTTATTAATAAGCTCCGTAAGCGAATAGAGCTTACGCGGATGGATAACGCACATTACCGCCATCTGCTTTTCACCCGTGAGTCCCGTTTCGATAGCGGACATCGTTACGCCGACGTATAAATCCTCAAGCAGAGCTTTTCTGAGCTCCTCGGATTTTTTCGAGACGGCGAAAACCTGAATCTGAGACTTACCGAGCACCATTACCTTATCAAGAACGTAGCTTTCAAGAATAATTGTTATTATACCGAGAAGCAGACTTTCCGAGCTTGAGGTAAGCGCCTGAAAGCCGATAACCATAATATCCGCTGCCCAAACCGTTACGGCGACTGAGATATGGGTATACTTATTGACTATAAGACCGATAATATCCGTACCGCCGCTTGACGAGCCCTGACGCATC
>JAILGO010000129.1 GCA_024696725.1 Eubacterium sp.
TAATATCTGAGCACGATTCCTACGTCGGTTGACGCGCCGCATTCCACACAGTGGTAGGTAAACGATACCGGCGCGTTTTCGGTTACATAGCAATATTCACGGTCGTCAATATGTGCGACCCTGCAACTTCTGCAAACAGGCGTGCAGCTTACACTGACGGCTTGACTCCCCGTAAAGCCCTCAAAATTCACCATAGCGTTTTTAAACTGAACAAAACTATTGTCCCGTCCTATCATCCAGTCGTCAGGCTTGATATCGGAATATCCTAACTTAAACGATTGGCATTTTCTACAGGTTTTGGACGAGCGGACGCCTCCGACGGCGTCCCACTCGTGGCCCTCAGCAGGTAGGCTATCTTCTTTTTCCGCACCGCAATCCGAACACACATACTTTGCTCTGCCTTCTTTATAGCAGGACGGCTCTTCAATAACTTCCGTTTTAATATAATTATGCTTTTCGGTTGTTACAACGGTGGTAGTCGTTGCGGTTAAACTTGCTTTTATATCGTCATCGCGGTCTAAATCTTTTTTACTTGCACAGCCGGCAAGGCAGAATAATGCTATTGAGAGAGATAACAGTACCGATATGGTTTTTAACACAAGAATTCCTCCTTTTATAGAACTGAACAACGCTTAATAAAGCTTGCTGAAACCGGCAAGCATATATTCAAGCGTATCACTACCGCTCGGAGTTGAACAGCTAATCATAACCACACTATCTCCGGCAATTCTGTATAAACACCATCCGTAAGTTGTGCCCGTATAGGTGCCGTTAAAGTATTTATCCGTCTCCAAATGCACCATTGTGAAATCCATACCGCACAACAAATACTGTTTGGGGTCGTCAATATTACATTTCATTTCAACACCGTTCGTTGAAAGATTTTTCATCTGTTGCTCTGTGTTTTTGATGTCTTCCTGTATTATTTCGTCAATAGTCATGTTAGGAAAGTTTATTGATAAATCCAACGCTACCATGTAAACTTGCTTTTCCATTGCACCGTTATTGTTTCGCTTCTGTGCAATCATTTCTTCATACTGGCCTTTTCCTTCATCGTAATACATATTGTTTACTCTTGCAAGCATTAAAGGGTCAGACATTTTCCAACCGTAGGGAACGTCATATCGCAAGTTTAAATAACTGCTTGTCCAGTTCGTCGACGTTGCATATCCGCTAACATACTTTTCTTGCTCGGCGGTTGTTTGAACGTCCTCTGTTTTTGTTGTTACAACGGTGGTAGTCGTTGCGGTTAAACTTGCTTTTATATCGTCATCGCGGTCTAAATCTTTTTTACTTGCACAGCCGGCAAGGCAGAATAATGCTATTGAGAGCAATAGCAGTACTGATATGGTTTTTTTCACAGCGTCCTCCTTCTTTTACTCCTGTTGATTATTGTCGTTCTGATTTTGGTTATTGGAGTTTTTCGGCAGAAAAGCTCCAATTATTGTAATAGCGATAAAAATCAGCGCTTCAAACTTTATTACACCCGCAGAAAAATTTCCGGTAACGATTGTTATAATTATGCTTACCGTCAAAATCACATATAGAATTAGTACAAGCTTTCTCATATAGACACCTCTCGCCAAATATTTTATATAATCATTCTATCACAAGGCGTAAAAGGTTTCTTATGCCGCGAGCATAATCGGTGACGAATAATCTATATACTTTTAATATATAATCTTTCAAATTCAGTATAGTCATTATTTGACTATATGTCAATAGACAGTTAGTGACTATTTATAATATCCGTATATACTAATTATACGGGTGATATTATGTTCAGTAAGCGGCTTTCCGAATTAAGAGAGTTTTCAAGTCCGCGCCTGCGGCAGGAGGACGTCGGTAACGCAACGGGTATGAGCCAGAGAAAAATCAGCAGACTCGAAAAGGGCGACGTTCAGCCGACGCCCGACGAAATAGTTCGGCTTTGTCGGTTTTATAACGTTTCCGCCGATTATCTTCTCGGCTTAACGGACGACTTTAAAGAGTGTCCGCCCTCGGACAAAAATTAAATATTCATTTTATTTTTTCGCTGCTTTTATGCCGCGAGCATAATCGTTCTGAGCGATTGACAGCCTCTCCTGCGTGTGATATGATTATTACACGGAGGGGTTTTTATGAATAAAAGCACGGACAATTTGCTTGAGGAGCTTAAAGCTTTTGCCGATTTCGGCGAGTTTTATAATGAAAACAAAAGCGAGGTGGCCGCCGTTTCATTAAGCGATTATCTTCAGGAGCTGATTACGAAAAAACGTCTTAATAAAGCGGACGTCGTTTCTCAAAGCGAAATGAGCGAGGTCTACGTTTATCAAATCATTTCCGGCATAAAAACTAATCCGAAAAGGGAAAAGCTTCTCTGTATCGCCTTCGGAATGAAGCTTTCTCTTACGGAAACGCAGGAGCTGCTGAAGAAAACCGGCTATGCTCCGCTTTATGCTAAACGACCTTTTGATGCGATAATTATTTACGGCCTCGCTAAACGCTTAAGCGTCGTTGAGGTTAACGGATTATTATTTGAATACGGACAGGAAACTCTAGGATGACGAACAAATGCCCTAAATGTAACGCACCGTTACAGGAAAACGCTCAGTTCTGTCCGCACTGTATGACGGTGCTTACGGAAAAGCAGACGGTAGAAAAGAAAAGAAAAAGAATCGGCGGCAAAAAGCGCATTGCTCTTATTTTTGCCGCCCTCGTGCTCGTTATATCCGTTGCCGCTTCAGGCGTTTTTACCGTTATTTATAAAGAGAAGCACTCTCCCCTTTGTTCCGTTGAACAGCTTAAAGCCGCCGCACCTCTCGTCAGTAACAAATTAGGCGCAGACGGACTTTGGGACCCCGTGGGATTTATTGATATTAAGGAATTCGGGGAAGAAAAAATCATTCAGTACACGACCGACACCCGAATAGGCGACGCATTGCTTTCCGTGTTTTTTTATAACCGCGGCGAGGAGGTTTACGCTTACTTCAGCGACGTTACGCCCGAGAATTTTAACGACGCGAAAAAAATCATAAAATGTATTACTATAAGCGCCTGCAACAACTATTTTAAGGATATCGACGACGTGTTCGACGACGAAAGGCTATACCCTAAAAAAGAGCTTGAAATCCCCTTCAGAAAAGGCTTTACGGATTTGCTTTTAAGAACGGATAAGTATAACGAGGATATTGCAAACGGCGCAAAGATTTCGACTAAATATATTGAAATAACCGACGGCGAATTTCTTATCACCTATTGCGTTACGGAGCGAGCCGATAACGGAGCAACCTTATACGACCTTGCCGTTGAGATAGAGAAAAACTGACTATGACCTGTGATGAATATTTAAAAGCTTTAAAAAACGATTACTGCGTCGTGCGGGTGCTTTCAAAAAAGAACGACGCCGTCGTTTTATTATTAAAGCACG
>JAILGO010000134.1 GCA_024696725.1 Eubacterium sp.
CCTTATGGCTGGGGAGGCGGGGTTCTCTTCTCAACTATCAAAAGCTCCACCGGAGCTTTTTCCCAATCGCTTCGCTCTTGGAGTTCGTTTCTCACCCTTTCCCCGCCAAACCAGTTTGGCTGGGGAGGCGGGGTTCGAACCCACGAATGACGGAGTCAAAGTCCGTTGCCTTACCGCTTGGCTACTCCCCATCATAAAAAAATGGGGTGGGATATCAGATTCGAACTGATGACCTCAAGTGCCACAAACTTGCGCCCTAACCAACTAGGCCAATCCCACCGCATCTAATGGCGCGCTGTGGGGGACTCTCTTCTCAACAACAAAACAGTCCGCCGGACTGTTTTTCCCGATGAGCTGCGAGCTTCGCTCCGGCTAATCGGTGTTTCGTTTCTCGTCCCGAAAAACACAACGCATAAGTGGCGCGCTGTGGGGGACTCGAACCTCCGGCCTACTGCTTAGAAGGCAGTTGCTCTATCCAACTGAGCTAACAGCGCAAAAAATGGAGCGGGTGATGGGAATCGAACCCACACGACCAGCTTGGAAGGCTGGGATTCTACCATTGAACTACACCCGCATTTCACGACGCACATTATTATATCTAATGTACGCCGAATTGTCAAGAGTTTTTTAATTAATTTTAATATCTATCGAATTACCGTCTGAGGTGAGCTTTATTGATTCAATCGTAATATCCTGATTGAACACTATCGCGTTAGCAAGCTTTTCCTCAACCTCGCGTCTTACACCGTCACGAAGTCCTCTCGCGTTCTTTTTTGAACCGAAGGCGTTCTTAGCGAGATAAGCGGGAACGGAGGCATCGTAGGTAAGCTCGATTCCCTTATCCTTTAGCGACGGTACGAGCTCGTCAAGCATAAGCACGGCTATTCTTTCAAAATGCTCAAGAGTGAGATTATTAAATATTACTATCTCGTCAACTCTGCCGATAAACTCGGGACGGAGAAAACGATCAAGCGATTTCATGGTTACCTCCTGAGCTATATCGTCGGCGCTCTTACCGAAGCCCATTGTATTCTGGTCGGTTGAACCCGCGTTGGAGGTCATAATAATTACCGTATTTTCGAAGTTTACGGTTCTTCCCTGAGCGTCGGTAATTCTTCCCTCGTCGAGAATCTGAAGAAGAATATTAAGAACGTCCTTATGAGCTTTCTCAATCTCGTCAAAGAGAATAACGGAATACGGCTTTCTTCTCACCTTCTCGGTAAGCTGTCCCGCGTCGTCATAGCCGACGTAGCCCGGAGGCGAGCCGATAAGACGGGACACGCTGAATTTTTCCATAAACTCGCTCATATCAAGACGGATAAGATTATCCGGACTGTCGAACAGAGCGTCGGCAAGGCGCTTTACAAGCTCGGTTTTACCTACGCCGGTAGGTCCTACGAAGATAAAGGACTGCGGACGCTTTTTCGGGCTAATCTGAACCCTTCCTCTTCTTACCGCGTTAGCTACCTTTTCGACCGCGTTATCCTGGCCGATAATATGCGCCTTTAACTCGTCCTCAAGAGAAGCGAGCTTCTTTATATCGCCCTGCTCAATCTTCTGAGCGGGAATTCCGGTCCAGAGAGAGATTACCCTTGCGAGGTCGGCTTCAAGCACCTGATTATCCTTAGCCTTTTCTTCGATTTCGGGAAGCTCGGCGTCGATTTTCATAACCTCGGCTTTAAGCATTGTAATATGCTCAAAATCTATTTCCTCGCCGTCCTCGGGATTAGAAAGCTTATCTATTCTTTCGAGCAGGTCCGTCTTCTTCTCGGAGAGAAGCTGATACTGACTTATAGCGGGGTTTCTGAGATTAGCGCCCGTACACGCTTCGTCGAGAAGGTCAATCGCCTTATCTGGAAGATATCTGTCCGTAACAAAGCGCTCGGACATAGTAACGGCTTTATATACAAGGCTGTCGTTAATCTGTACCTTATGGTAGTCCTCATAATAGCCCTTTATACCGAGAAGCATTTTATACGCGTCGTCGATTGACGGCTCCTCGACCTTAATAGGCTGGAAGCGTCTTTCAAGCGCTGCGTCCTTTTCTATATACTTCCTGTATTCGTTAAAGGTTGTAGCGCCGATAACCTGAATTTCGCCGCGTGAAAGCGCGGGCTTAAGAATATTAGCGGCGTTCATAGTACCCTCGCTGTCGCCCGTACCGACAAGGTTGTGAACCTCGTCGATAAAGAGGATAATATTTCCCTCGCTTTTAACCTCGTCGACAAGTCCTTTAATTCTTCCCTCGAACTGTCCTCTGAACTGAGTACCCGCTACGAGAGCGGTAAGGTCGAGAAGAAATATCTCTTTATCGGCAAGTCTTGCGGGGACCTCTCCCTTTGCGATTTTTATAGCGAGTCCCTCGGCAATAGCGGTTTTACCTACGCCGGGCTCACCGATAAGGCAGGGATTGTTTTTCGTCCTTCTGCAGAGAATCTGAATAGCTCTTGAGATTTCCTTATCTCTTCCGATAATATTATCAAGCTTACCCTTTTTAGCGCGCTCGGTAAGATTATTACAGTAGGTGTTTAGAAATTTTCTCGTATCCTCGTTCTTCTTACCGCGTTTTTTATTCTTACGCTTTGTGCCTTTATCGTCGGAATTGCCGCCGTCACCGTCGCTTCCGTCGCCGCCGAAAAGGCTTGCAAACGGCATCGTCTGGGCGCCGTCGCTGTTATCGGGGTTAAACATTTCGCCGAGGTCGCCGAAATTGAAGTCGTCCATATTCTCCATAAACTGAGACATCTGCTCGGTAGCCGCTTCGATTTCCTCGTCGCTTATGCCGAGCTTCTCAATCATCTGATTAATAGGACCGACGTTAAGCTCTCTTGCACACTGAATACAGAGTCCCTCGGGCTTTACCTCGTCGCCTTCCATTTTCTGAACAAACACGACCGCGGGTCTTTTACCGCAGCGTGAACACATTTGTTGCTTCATTAAATATTATTTCTCCTTAATCAGTCTTGGTCTAAAAACTTCTTTTTTTCCTTAATCTGCTTTATAAATCCGGGAACGTAGCTGAACATAGCCGCGAAGGTCATAATCAGCGCTATGACTACCATTACGGTCATTACGCCGTTTGAAAGCAGAAGATGATTATCTCTGAAGAACGCAACGTCCTTAAGTGCGCCCGTTTCCTTACTGAGTGCGATAATAGCAATCATAAAAACATAGAATACGGTCGTCGAAACCTTACCCCAGATATCCGCTGCCGAGGGTCTTAGTCCCTTAGCGAGAAGCAGGACGCCGCCGCCGAGCATAAGAAGCTCTTTAACAATAAACATTATAAGTATGTACTTAAGGAAAGTTCCCCAATACTTATAAATGAGGATAATTACGATAGCCATCTGGGAAAGCTTATCGGCAATAGGGTCGAGCATTTTACCGAGGTTTGATACCATATTGAATCTACGGGCAATTTTTCCGTCAAAAAGGTCGGTAAGCGCTGCGACTATCATAACAATAAATGCAGGGATATAATAATCCTTGATAAATAAAACCGAGAATACGGGAATGAGCGCAATTCTTAAAAAGCAGAGCCAGTTAGGAATTGTATTCCAGTTATAAAATATCCCCTCTTCGGGCTTTTTTTCTTTATTATCTGTACCGTTCGTGTTCATATTAATCCCTCCGTTATTGCATTAAATGGATTTATTGAATTTATTATATTTACAAGCGAGCTGTTGCTGACTTCCTTCCAAAAATCGCTTTTTTGAACAAGAGTATCGTCAGCACCGACAGCATACATAAATACCGAAGTAATTGCGAAAAGTATAACCGCCGCTTTAAGCAGACCGAGAATCAGTCCGAAGAATCTGTCCGTCTTTTTAAGCGTCGAGGTATGTCCCCTCTCCTCTTCCTTTTTCTTATTGTGACGCTTTACTGCGAGGATTATTATTCCCGTAGCCGCGAAGAAAACTATAAATACTCCGAGGAAGATTGCGACTCTTACGGCGGTGAGAGCAACGGGCTCAAACACGTTAGTAAGAATTGACGTAGCTATATCGTCGGACGAGACGTTCAGGCTTTTAACCTTAAATGCGTCGGCGATAAAGCCGGGAAGCGAGGAAACGTACATATTAAGATTTTTCAGTACCTCGTCAAGATTTCCCGTAACGACGATTTTTTCGTTTATTGTTTCAAGCAGTCTCGGCTTTACGAGGTTATCGTAAACGGGCTGCGTATAATAGCTGCTGAAATAAAAGCACAGCGAAAGTCCGAGCGCGGCGCGGATAAATCTTACTATCGAGGATATTATCCCCCTTAGATATCCCGCTACGGCGGCGGCTATCACTATAACAGCTAGCGCAACGTCTATATAATTTACCGTATAGTTAAATATTGTCATATTACTTTTCCTTTGCCTTTATTTCGGTTATGTCTATTACCTGATGACGGCAGATAAAGCACTTCGTAGAAAGCTTATGGGCGGCGATAACCGAGTCGTCGCACGGAGCGCTTCCCTTCTCCTCTCCCGTTTTAAGCGAGTAGGTTACAATCTTATCGGGAAAAAGCACCGTCATCTCCTTTGAAGCGGAGGAAACGTATTTTGGTCTCTGGGAAAGCTCAACCGAGGTTTTCACTTTTCCGTTTTCGTTTATATAGGCGAGAATGTTCTCGTTAGCGGATGAATACTTTGAATACACGTAAACGAGCTCGCCTTCCGAAGTATAGTTAAAGCAGCAGGTATTGACCTCGCTTTTCCCGAACACGCTTTTCAGCTTATGCTGATTACCGATATACGAAACACTGTCGTCGCATACGACGTAAAGATTCGCACCGCAATATCTGAGGTCAAGAACGTGAGAGCCCTCGAACTTAAACTCTCCCCTCTCCTTTTTATCGCCGACGTTAATTGTATGAACAGTTGTAACGAGCACCGCGTTTTCGGAAGATACGGTAGCGTAAGCGCAGTGCCTTCCCGACGAATCAATCGCGACATAAACGACGTAGCTTCCCTTTATCTCGTTTTCAAGAAGCTTTGACCTGTTTTTATTAATAACGGTTACAAGCGATTTATTAGTACCCGACTTCAGCGCGTAGATTACCGAGCCATTAGAGGCTACGTCCGCAGTAAGCACGGGACTTTCCGTATTTTCGTTTTCATATACCTTTTTCGTCAGAGTATCAAGCCTGAAGCGATCGGCGCCCTGGTCGTAGATTACGAAATAGCTTCCCGCGGTTCTCATTATCGGATTAGAGTATCCGTGGCTCTCGCCGTATTCCTTCTTACCCGTCGTGGGATTAAGGATTGTAGTGGAAATATCGGTAAGAATATTAAGCTTATCGTTCTGAGGCACGATTTCAATGTTTTTTGAGCTGTCGAGCGAATAGGGATAAATCGAATCGGAAACGGAAGCGATTATTCCGTTTTCGGAATTCTTCGAGATATTTCGCTTAATTGAGTTAAAATCGACCTCCCAGATTTTCAGCACGGCAAGAACGACGACGGTAAGAATTATTACCGCCCAGATAACTGTTCTCGTTCTCTGCGCTTTATTCGATTTCACTTTTCTTCTTCGTGGCGTCTGTGTTTCTTTATTAGGCATATTAACTCCTGTCAATAGTTTACTTTATTGAGATACAGTCCGTGCGGCGGAGCGGTTTTTCCCGCGCGCGTTCTGTCTTTTGAGTTTATTATATCGGCAAGCTCGCCGTCCTTTATTTTTCCTTCATTTATAAAAAGCAGAGTTCCCGCCATAATACGCACCATATTATAGAGGAAGCCGTCGGCTTCAACCGTAAACAACACCAAATCGCCTTCTCGCTTTAAAGAGGCTGAATATACGGTTCTGACGGTATTCTCCACGTCGCTTTTAACAGAGCAGAAGCCGCTGTAATCGTGAGTTCCGAGAAACGCCTGAGCCTCGCGGTTAAGGCGCTCGGTATCAATATTATAGCGATAATGGTAGGCGTATTTATTGAGAAACGGATTTCTGATTTTTCCGTTATATATCTTATAGACGTATTGTTTTGATTTACAGCTGTAACGCGGATGAAAATCAAGAGGGACCTCTTTACACTCCATAGCGGCGATATCGCTCGGAAGATAGGTATTCAATGCGAGCACCGCGCCGTCGGGAGTAATATTCATATCGGTATCAAGGCTTACGCAGTACATTTCGGCGTGAACGCTGCTATCGGTTCTTGAACAGCCGATAACGTCAAGACGCGAGCCAAACACCTTTTCCACGGCGTCCTGAAACGCCTCCTGAACCGTAAGGGCGTTTTTCTGTACCTGCCAGCCGTGATAAGCCGAGCCGTCGTATTTAATTGTAAAAAGCAATCGTTTTATCATAACACACTCGGTACGAAAATTCTGATAAGTATTATACCCGCAAGATAGATTAACACCGCGGAAAGCGAAAGATAATCTCTTGTTTTCAGGTGCATTTTTTTCATTTTTGTTCTGCCCTCGCCGCCTCTGTAGCAACGGCATTCCATAGCATAGGCGAGGTCGTTAGCTCTTCTGAACGAGGACACGAAAAGAGGTATAAGCACGGGAACGAGCGCCTTTACCCGTTTAATAAGTCCGCCGCTTTCCATATCGGCGCCGCGCGATTTCTGAGCCGACATTATTTTATCGACCTCTTCAATAAGTGTAGGAATAAAGCGAAGCGCGATAGTCATAGTCATAGCAAAGGAATGAATATCAAGCTTAAACAGAACGTGAAGCGGTCTAAGCAGGGCTTCAATCGCGTCGGTAATAGAGGTCGGAGTCGTCGTATAGGTAAGCATCAGACCGTTTACGACGAGAAGTATAACGCGGAAGGACATAAAGATTGCGTTATATATTCCGTCCGTCGTTATCTTAATAAAGCCGAGCTTAAATACAGGCTCTCCCGTACCGTAGAAAAGGTTAAGAAGCGACGTGATAATAACAATTACAAGAATAGGCTTAAGCCCTTTCAGTATAGATTTAACGCTTATTCTCGACAGTATAACCACAAAAACGGTAAACGCAAGGCAGACGCCGAGAGCAATAAAGCTTTTACACACAAAAACCGACGCCATAAGAATTAATACCAGTATCATTTTCATTCTTGCGTCAAGCTTATGAATAAGCGAGCTGCCGGGGTAATACTGACCTATGGTAATATCGGAAATCACGCTCTCACCCCCTTATCTGCTTTAAGGCGGGAGAATTCATCAACTGCCTGCGCGACGGTAAATATATCGGTACGGCAGTCAATTCCCTTTTCGCGAAGCTTTAAAAACACCTCTGTAATTTCGGGGACGTTGAGTCCCATAGCTTTAAGCTCCTCGCCGTGAGAATAGACCTCGCTTACGGAGCCGAAATACGCCACGCCGCCCTTATTCATTACAAGCACGCGGTCGGCGATTTTAGCTACGTCCTCCATTGAGTGAGAAACGAATATTACGGTATTTCCCTGAACGCGCTGATAATCCTTGATAAGACGGAGAATCGTATCTCTTCCGTCGGGGTCGAGCCCTGCACAGGGCTCGTCAAGAATCAGCA
>JAILGO010000143.1 GCA_024696725.1 Eubacterium sp.
AGACCGTACCGACGGGCTTCTTTTCTGTTCCGCCCGACGGTCCCGCAATACCCGTTACGCCGACGCCGACCTCTGCTTTTGCGGCAACGGCGGCGCCGAGCGCCATTTCACGCGCTACGGTTTCGCTCACTACGCCGTATTTTTCAATAGATTCGGGCTTTACGCCAAGATACATAATCTTAGCGTCGTTAGCATAGGTAGTAAACGATACGTCGAGCACCTTAGACGCATCGGGAACGTTAACGAGAGCAGAGGAACAAAGCCCTGCCGTACAGCTTTCGGCAAAGACGATATGATATCCCTTTTCAATTAACATATTAACAAGTACGGTTTCGGGAGTCATTGGTTTTCCTTTCCGCCCGGTTACGGTTTTACGATTTTAAAGGTACGGACAATCTTTCCCGCTTTTTTATACTTACCCTTAAATTTAACGGTAACCTTATACTTTCCGACCTTTCTTCTTCCCTTCTGATATGTAACCGTATAATATCTTTTAGATATTTTTTTACCGTCAGGAGCGTAGGCGGTAACCGTCGGCTTTTTTACCTTACCATTATACTTAAACTTCGTTTTCGAAAGCTTAACGTTTCTTACGTAAAGATTAATATCTATATCGTATTTCGGAAGGTATTTTCCGTTATCGAAATCTCTCGCTCTGAAAAGTACGCGGTTATTATAGACCTCGAGCATAAAGCCGATACCGTTATCGTTATAGCTTCCGAGAGTATTATCAATAGAAACCGACGGCGCGTTAACCGAATAGAAATTACCGATTCTTTCAAAATTATATTTTCCGAGTCCCGTATGAAGATGGCCCGAAATAAGAATAGTATTCGGGTATTTATTGAGTATTTCCTTAATCGCGTCGGACTGGGCTCCGACCGTTCCCGCGGTTTTTATTGAGCTTCCCCAGGTTTCGGGAAGTCCGTGGGTATCCTTAAGCGGCTGATGAACGATTACGAAGGTAGGATGATTCTTTTTATACGCGCCTTCAAGCTCGGAGTCGAGCCACTTAAGCTGTTTCTTGCTTATTTCAGCTTCCTCGAGAGTTGCGGCTTCGCTTCCGAGAACGATAAACTTATACCCGTTTATTACGTATGAATAATAGGACTTTTTAACTCTGAGGTTGCTGCCCGCTTTTCGGTTAAGCTTATTGGTAAAGGATTTAAAGCTATCTATTGCAGTTTTATAATCGTGTACTCTTACGTCGTGGTTACCGGTAGCGACGATATAGTTTTTAACGCCCATATCCTTAATGTCGTCGTATGCCCAGTCCCACTCGTCCTGAATACAGTTTTCGGTAATATCGCCCGCAAGAATAAGCGCGTCTATATCGGACGCGGCGTTGTTTTTAACGTCGTTAGCGGAAGCGATAACAAAAGGCTCGCGCTCCTTAAGATAATTAGAAACCTGAGGGTCTCCCCAGAGCACGCACTGAAGCTTAGCGTTCTTATATAAAGGCTTAATCTCGCCCGCGCTTGCATAAGTACAGGGCGTAAGGAACGCGCAAAGCATTACGAAAGATAAAATTGTTACCGCAAAATTCTTAATCCTTTTCATTTTCAGTCTCCTCTGCTTTTTTTGTTACCGTTGCGAATTCGACAATATGGTTTTTAACCGAACGGACGGCAATAACGAGCCTGTCCGTTTCACATTCAAACGCTTCGCCGTCGTTAGGAACACGCTGAATAACCGATAAGATATAGCCGTTAAAGGTATCGTATTCGTCGTTTCTTAAATCAACTCCGAGAGCCTCCGACACCTCGCTTATATCGGCTGAGCCTTTAATGCGCCAACTGTCGTCGGTAAGATGAAGAATATCCTTCTGAACGACGCTTTCCTCGGGCTCATAAATATCGCCGACAAGCGCCTCCATTAAATCGTGAAGGGTGATAATTCCCTCAAATCCGCCGTACTCGTCAATAATAACCGCAAGATAACGGCGCGTTCTTTTCATCTGTGAAAACAGAACGTTAGCTCTCATACCCGACGGAATATAATACGGCTCGTCGAGCGCCTTTGAAATTACGTTTTGCTTACTCTTATTCTTTAAACGGAAATAATCCTTTGTATCGAGAATACCGATAATGTTTTCGTTATTGTCCTTAAAAACGGGATAGTAGGAATGACGGGTTTCGTATATCATTGTGTTCCAGTGTTCCGTAGTATCGTCAGCGTCGAGAAGGTCGACGTCTACCCTATGGGTACAAATCTGGTCAACGATCGTATCGTTAAACTCAAACACGTTCTGAATAATCTCGTTTTCATATTCGCGGATAGTTCCCTGCTCCCTGCCCTGAGAGAGAAGCATTCTTATCTCCTCCTCGGTTACTACCTCGTCGTTTTCGTTAGGATTAATACCGAAAATGCGAAGCACAAGATTAGTCGAGGCGGTGAGAATAAATACTATCGGCTTGAAAACAACTGATACACCGTAGAGCATCGTACTCATACCGAGCGCCATTTTTTCGGCGCGCTTCATCGCGATTCGCTTAGGCACAAGCTCGCCGAAAACGAGATTGAAATACGCAAGCACAACGGTTATAACGACGACAACGATAACGTTAAGCGTCTTTTGGTTAAGACTTACGCCCGAGGAAATCAGCCATTTAACGACCGGTGCGGCAAAGCTGTCCGCCGCAAATGCGCTCGAAAGAAGTCCCGCGAGAGTTATAGCTACCTGAATAGTCGCGAGAAATCTCGACGGCTGTTCAACAAGCCTTGAAAGGCGTACAGCCTTTTTATTGCCCTCGTTGGTTAACTGACGCAGGCGCGCGTCGTTCATAGATATTACGGCGATTTCAGCACTTGCAAAAACCGCGTTTAAGAATATTAAAATAAAAAGTAAAATAATTTTTCCTATCATTTTATATTATTCTGAAGCTTCGCCGCCGTAAGCGTATTACGCATCAGCATTGAGATTGTCATAGGTCCTACACCGCCCGGCACGGGGGTAATAAAGGAGCATTTTTCTTTTACGTTTTCAAAATCAACGTCGCCGCAGAGCTTTCCGTTTTCGTCGCGGTTCATTCCGACGTCGATTACTACTGCGCCTTCCTTTACCATATCGGCGGTTACGAATTTTGCTCTGCCTATTGCGGCAACGAGAATATCCGCGCTTTTTGTAATTTCCTTAAGGTCAGCGGTTTTTGAATGGGTAATTTCAACGGTTGCGTCGGCGTGAAGAAGCAGCATAGCCATAGGCTTTCCGACGATATTGCTTCGTCCCATAACAACGGCTTTTCTGCCCTTTACGTCAACTCCCGTTGACTTGATAAGCTCCATAACGCCCGCAGGAGTACAGGGTAAGAAATTATAATCGCCTATCATTATAGCGCCCACGTTTACGGGATGAAATGCGTCGACGTCCTTAATCGGTTCAATGAGATTAATAACCTCCTTATCGTCGAGGTGTGACGGTAAGGGAAGCTGGCAGAGTATACCGTTAATTCTTTCGTCCTTATTAAGTCTTTTCACAAGGGCGTTAAGCTCGTCCTGAGTGGTATTCTCGGGGAGTGCGTACTTTTCGCTGTAAAAGCCGCACTCCTCGCAGGCTTTTTCTTTATTCCTTACGTAGACCTGTGAGGCGGGGTCCTCTCCGACAATAATTACGGCAAGACCGGGAGTTACGCCGCTTTTCTTAAGCTCCTCACATTCCTTTTTTACCTGTTCCTTTACGGCAGCGGAAACTGCCTTTCCGTCAATAAGCTGCATATTATTCTCCGTTTTCTTTATTCTTCTTTTTCTTTTCTTTTTTTTCAGACTTCGGGCGCTCAGCGGGGATAATCGGGAGCATCCTTTCGGGGAGCGTATTCTTTTTTACTCTAACCATAAAATAGATAAAGAATGAAAGCGCTACAACGACAATTACCGCCGAAAGAAGCTGTGACACTCTTATCGAGGTTGAGCCGATATAAAGCGAGTCAGTTCTCATTCCCTCGACTATCATTCTCTCAGCGCCGTAAAGCACGCCGTAGAGCATAAACACCTCGCCTTTAAACGAGCGGAATTTAGTTACCACTATATGAAGGATAAGGAAGCTTAAAAGACACCACACGCTTTCATATAAAAAGGTCGGGTGAACGGGAAGCGCGGGGTCGACCTCCATTCCCTTCGACGCAAGCGCGTCGGCAGAAGCGGCAAGAGTATCGCGGATTTTGGGCGACCACATACGGAAAAGCGCGGTCGTTGTATTTGAGCCGAAAGCCTCCTGATTAAAGAAGTTACCCCATCGTCCTATACCCTGACCGATAAGAAGTCCGAGCGCGCCTAAATCAAGCAGGTTAAGAAAATCTATTTTACCTATCTTACATCCGATTGCGGCGCCTATCAGCGCGCCTATAATTCCGCCGTAGATTGCTATACCGCCGTTCCAGATAAGCGGTATTTCGTTAAGATGGGCGGAATAGTAATCCCATTCAAACGCGACGTAGTAAAGTCTTGCGCAGATAATACCGAAAATTGTTCCCCATATAAGAACGTCGGTCATACCGTCGAGGCTCATTTTCCACTTCCACGCTCCGCGTCCGCCGTAGAGTACGGCAAGACCGAAGCCGAACGCGATAATCAGACCGTAAAACTTAACGTCGTGTCCGAAGAGCGTAAAGGCTACGGACGGGAGTTCAAACTTTATTCCGAGTCCGTCAAAAAATACTGTTGTAAAATCACTCATTTTAAAATTCCTTTCATAAGAAAGTTTCTGAAAAAGTATTATACCATAATATTATAGTAATTTCCATATTTTAATTAAATAAAATATTTATTATTGCGTTCAGGAGAGCGCCGTCAGCCCTCTCGGTTGAGCTGAGATATAAAAGAGAGAGCACGAACGCTTTATCCTTATTTGAAGTCAGAGAGGTTAAAAGAGAGGCTTTGTCCGCGTTCTCGGGCGCGTACTCTCTTGCTTTATTTTTCATTTCCTGAACCCTGCGCTTTGCGTCGTTAATATCGGAATAACTGTATTCCGCCATAAAACCACCTTGATTCTGAAATCCGTTTAATATATAATGAATTTTATGAAGCTTAAAGGGGGTATATGCTTGAGGATTGTCGTTACGTCGGACTCTCACAGAAACTCGCGTAATTTCTTTAAGGTTATCGACAGGCACCTGAAAAACGCGGATTTATTCATAGACCTCGGCGACAGCGAGGAAGAAATCGACCTTCTTGAAATGACGCAGCCGAATATCAGAATTAAAGGCGTTCGCGGTAATAACGACTGGAACAGAGTAGCACCATACGAGCAGATAATTAACTTTAACGGTAAAAAGATTTTCTTTACCCACGGACATCACTATCACGTTAAATACGGACTCGGAGAGCTTATCTCAAGAGCAAGACTTGAGGGCGCTGACGTATGTCTTTTCGGTCACACGCACACGCCGTATTTTGAAATTGTCGACGGTCTTTACGTTATGAATCCCGGCGCGATATGCGAAAACTCTTACGGAATAATTGATATTGAGCCGAGCGGAATTATGGCGTACACAACAAAAATCAACAGATAAAAAAACGGCAGTTAAACTGCCGTTTTTTATTTAGTTTCTTCGTAATATTCCCTTTCGGTATTTACGATTTTTATATTGCTACTATATTTACGAGCTTTCCGGGAACGTAGATTTCTTTTTTAATCTGCTTTCCGTCGATAAGCTCTTTAATTTTTTCGTCCTCTTTCGCAGCGGTGATAACCTCGTCCTTCGGCATATCTACGGGAATGATCATTCTCGACCTTACCTTACCCATAACCTGAAGCACGATTTCAACGGTGTCGTCTACTGTTTTCGACTCGTCAAAGTCCGGCCACTCCGCCTCGTTAAGCATTCCGCCGAAGCCGACGTTTTCCCAGATTTCCTCGGTAACGTGAGGAGCAAAGGGATTAACGATAAGGATTAAATCGCGAAGCTCGGCTTTTGTGATTGAGCCCTTGTCATAAATCTGATTAAGAAGCGTCATAACCGCAGCGATAGCGGTATTGAACTTCATAGCCTCGATATCCTCGGTAACCTTCTTTATCGTCTTATGCATTGCGCTTGAAAGCTCTTTAGAGTATTCGTCGCTGTCGGTAAGCATTTCCTGAAGCTTCCAGAGCCTGTCGATAAAGCGCTTACAGCCCTTAACACTGCTTTCGCTCCACGGAGCCGCCTGCTCATAGTCGCCCATAAAGAGAACGTAGGTTCTGAGCACGTCGGCGCCGTATACGTCTACGACCTCGTTCGGGTCGATTACGTTTCCGCGCGACTTACTCATTTTAACGCCGTCGGGTCCTAAAATAAGTCCCTGAGCGGTACGCTTGAGATAGGGCTCCTTAAACGGAACTGCGCCGATATCGTAAAGGAAGCGGTGCCAGAAGCGCGAATAAATCATGTGACGGGTAACGTGCTCCATACCGCCGTTATACCAGTCAACGGGTCCCCAGTATTTAAGCTTATCCATATCGGCGAGAGCGCTGTCGTTATTCGGGTCGATATAGCGCAGGAAATACCACGATGAGCCTGCCCACTGAGGCATAGTATCGGTTTCGCGCTTTGCGTCGCCGCCGCACTTGGGACACTTGCAGTTTACGAAGCTGTCAATTTTTGCAAGAGGGCTTTCGCCGTCCTGACCGGGTTCAAAGTTTTCAACCTCGGGAAGACGGAGCGGAAGCTCATCGTAGGGTACTGCAACAAGTCCGCACTCGGGACAGTGAACTATCGGAATAGGCTCGCCCCAGTAGCGCTGACGGTTGAACGCCCAGTCCTTCATCTTATACTGAACGCCGCCCTCACCGATGCCTTTTTCCTGTAAGAAGTCTATCATTTTTGCGATAGAGTCCTTTTTATTGTCAAGACCGTTGAGGAAGCCCGAATTAACCATTTCACCGTCGCCCGTATAGGCTTCTACGGAAATGTCGCCGCCCTTGATAACCTCAATAATATCAATTCCGAACTTCTTTGCGAACTCATAGTCGCGCTGGTCGTGAGCGGGAACCGCCATAATAGCGCCCGTACCGTAGCCCATCATTACGTAGTCGGAGATGTATACGGGGATATCTTTACCGTTTACGGGGTTCTTAGCGGTAATTCCCTCAATTCTTACGCCCGTCTTATCCTTTACAAGCTGCGTGCGCTCGAATTCGGTCTTTTTAGCGCATTCCTTACGGTAATCCTCGATAGCGTCCATATTAGCGATTTTTTCGCTGTATTTATCAATAAGCGGATGCTCGGGTGCGATAACCATAAAGGTTACGCCGAAAAGGGTATCGGGACGGGTTGTGTAAATTCTTAATTCCTCGGGCACCTCGTTAATTGAGAAATTAACAAACGCGCCGCGGGACTTGCCTATCCAGTTAACCTGCTGAAGCTTAACGTTGGGGAGATAGTCAACCTCCTCAAGTCCTTCAAGAAGCTTATCGGCATATTCGGTAATACGGAGATACCATACGTCCTTTGACTTCTGAACGACGTCGCTGTGGCAGATATCGCATTTACCGCCCTGTGAGTCCTCGTTAGAGAGAACTACCTTACACGACGGACAGTAGTTAACGAGAGTCTTATCTCTGAAGGCAAGACCGTTTTCAAACATCTTGAGGAAAATCCACTGAGTCCACTTATAATACTTTTCGTCGGTCGTGTCGATTACTCTCGTCCAGTCGAACGAAAAGCCGACTCTTTTAAGCTGAGACGTGAATTTTTCGATATTCATATCCGTAACCTTGCGGGGATGAATACCTGTTTTAATAGCATAGTTTTCGGTAGGAAGTCCGTAAGCGTCGAAGCCTATCGGGAAAAGCACGTTGTAGCCCTGAAGTCTTCTTTTACGCGAAACGACCTCAAGACCCGAATAAGCCTTAATGTGACCTACGTGCATACCTGCGCCCGAGGGATACGGAAATTCTACGAGAGCGTAAAACTTCTTTTTCGGCGAATTATCTATCGCGTGAAAGGTTCCCTTCTCTTCCCAGATATCCTGCCATTTCTTTTCAATTTTTCTGAAATCGTAATCCATATTCAAATCCTCCATAGGTTATTTATTCCTTAACGAGATACTCGTCAATATCTATCTTTTCGCCGTCCTCCCAGAGACGTTCAATCTGGTAAAAGTCGCGCTGCTTTGAATAGAAAACGTGAACGACGACTCCCGTGTAGTCAAGGCAAATCCACTCGCTGTCCCTGCCCTCGATATGATGAGGCTCTATTCCCTGCTCGGAGAGCTTGAATTCGACCTCGTCCGCGATTGCCTTAAGCTGAGTGTTAGAGGTTGCGGTCGCAATTACAAAGTAATCGGTAAGAACGGTAATGTCGGCTACCTTGATTACCTCGATATCGAGTCCTCTTTTACTGTCGATTGCCTTTACGGCTGTTTTAACTATTTCAAAATAATTGTTTTCCATAGACTTCCTTTCAATTCATAGCGTTTATTATACTGTTATAGCAGTTCAGCGTATCGGGGTGAAGCGCTCTCTCCTGCTTTACGACCTCGCGGATTGTATATTTCAGCGAGTAGAGCATCGCTTCGTCGAGACTGCGTTCTGCCTTTTCTCTCATTATATCAACGTCGGGATAGCTTCTGTCGGCAGAGGTAAAATCGGCGATATATATCACCTTTTCAAACAAGGTCATATCCGCTCTGCCCGTCGTATGATAGCGTATTCCGCCGATAATTTCTTTATCGTTAATACCGAGAATGTTTTTTACGTATACAGCGCCGCTCATCTGATGTAGAACGCGGTGGTTCGCTCTTTCAACGTCTGTGAGCTCCCTGTCAAACTTCTCAATAAGGCTAATCTGTTCGTCCTTCGGCATCTCCTTAGTTACGTCGTGAAGGATGCCCGCAAGGTACGCCTTGTCGGCGTCGGCGCCGTATTTTACGGCAAGCTGTCTTGCCTTTTCCGCTACGCACATACTATGGTGAAAGCGGTATTCGGACAGCCCGTCCTCAATCAGCTTTTCGTATTTTTCAAAATCATACATAGAGCTTATGCTCCTTAATATAATTTTCAACCGCTTTGGGTACTAAGTTCTCAATGCTTTCACCGTTTTTCAGCTTTTCTCTTATTGCACTTGAGGAAACCTCAATCGGTGAATAGTACACGGCGTCGGCGCCCAAATCCTTGTTTTCAATGAGAAACTGCTTGATTTTTGAGTTGTCGCCGTTACTGCGGGCAAAGCCCACGAGGCGAGCCATTTTAAGTATATTCTTATACTTATACCATTCCCTGAAGGTGAAAAGCTGGTCCGAGCCCATAAAGAGATAGAACTCGTCCTCGGGATAAAGCGCCTTAAGCGCCTTAAGAGTGTTATAGGTATAGCTTTTTCCGACCATGCTGAATTCAATATCGCTGATTTCAAGGCGCTTATAGCTTACGTTTTTTTCAAAAATATCATTGTTTTTTAATGCAAGGCGAAGCATATTTACCCTGTCAATACCGCTTGCAAAATCTGCGCCCGACCTGTGCGGAGGGTCCGCAGTAGGAACAATTATAAACTTATCAAGATTTCTGAAATCAGGGTGCATGGGCACTCTTGAAAGAACGTCAATAAGCGTTAAATGCCCATTGTGGACAGGGTTAAACGCCCCGCCGAAAATTCCTATTTTCATTATTTACGCCTCTGTCTGTCATATTTTGCATAG
>JAILGO010000170.1 GCA_024696725.1 Eubacterium sp.
TGACTTTGGAATCGGGATCATAGGAAGTGTCGGTCACATCCGGGTTGACATCGAAACCGCCGGGATGAAAGGAACTATCATGCTTTGCCCGGTATTTGAGTACACGAGGGGTCGGGTTGTAACGGTCTCTCTGTAGTGCCACCAAGAATTTGAAACACTCTTCTGAGTGTTTCAAATTATTCATCGATGGGAATTGAAACGAACTCCAAGAGCGGCGCGAAATGTGCCGCGATTGGGAGAAAGCTCCGGCGGAGCTTTCGATAGTTGAGAAGAGAATCCCTTCGGGCGGGCCAAAAAATACTCCACAACTTGTGTTGTGGAGTATTTTTTATTCCGAGGGATTCGAAACGGCTCGTTTGCGACCGCTCGCAGTGCGAGATAAAGGGAGCAAAAAGAGCTTCGCAGCGGTCAAAATTTTGTAACGCCGTATCGGGCGTTAAACAAAATTTTGGGAACCGCAAGGCGTACAGGCGTAAAGACGGATTGTTTTGAAAAAGGGAGAAAAGACAATCCCTCCGTCACGCCTACGGCGTGCCACCTCCTCACGGGAGCCCGTCCCTTTTGTCACCTTCGGTGACATTTCCCCGCACTGCGGGGAATCACCCTTTACACAAGGGAGGCTTTACGGGGCTATATGGGCGTCGCGCGCTACGGTTTTTGTTACGGAGTTATTCGGGAATGCCGAGAATTTCAGCGGACTGAGAGGCGCTGAGGGTTTCAACGGTTTTAAGGTTCTTCTGAATTATTTCATTTCGCTTATCGGCGTCGTCGAGGGCTTTTCCCGCAAGCTCGATTCTTCTTTTTGCGGTTTCAAGCAGCTCGCCGAATTTTTCGTACTGAGCCTTCGCCGCGCCGAGCACCTTAAACACCTCGTTAGCCTTCTGATTAATAGCGATAGAGCGGAAGCCCATAGCGAGAGAATTAAGGAGTGCGGTAACCGTACTCGGTCCCGCGAGCATAACGCCCTGTTTCTGAAGCGCCTCGGCTACGCCGTTTTTACTGCTCATAATCTCGGCGTAAAGTCCCTCCGTAGCGAGATAGAGAATTGCAAATGGAGTCGTTTCGGGTACTGAAATATACTGACATACGAGCTTCGCTTCGTTTTTCACCGTGTTTTCAAGAGCGCGCTTCGCCTCCTCGAGCACGGCGAGGTCTCCGCTCTCTGCGGCTGAAGAAAGGCGGGCGTAATCCTCCATAGGAAACTTGGAATCAACAGGAAGCCAGATAAACGTTTCGTCCTCTGCGTTCGGGATTTTTACCGCAAATTCAACCTGACCGTTATACTTCGGGTTTGTTCTGACGTTGGTTTCGTACATACCGGGAATTGTCTGGTCAAGGATATTACCGAGCTGAACCTCCGCCCACGTTCCCCTGCTCTTTACGTTAGTAAGCACGCGGTTCAGTCCCTTTACGTTTTCGGTCACACCCGAGGATAGCTCCTTCATTTCGCCGAGCGAGGTATATACCCTCGAAAGCTGTTCGGACACGGTTTTAAACGAGGCGTTAATTCTTTTATCAAGCGTTTCGGTCAGCTTTTCGTCGACCGTTTTACGCATTTCCTCGAGCTTTTTCTCGTTACTTTCCTGCAATAAGGTAATTGATTTAGAAATACTCTCGGTCTGCTCCTTTGCGTTCGCGTTCAGCGTTTCCATAAGCTTAATCTGCTGTTCATAGTTTTTATCGGTCAGCCCCTTCATTTGTTCGGAAACGGCGTCGATTTTTGAATTGGTATTATTCGCCTTCAAATCAATCAGCTGGCTCAGAAGCTCGGCAGAGCTGTCCTTTTTCGGTCTTAACACAATTAAAAGTATAATTGTAACGACGAGAAGAACGAGCGCCGCGATAAGTAAATAATCAGTCATTTTATACACTCCTTTCAGTATAAAAGAATTATAACATAAGGCATATCAAGGCTTCAAGTATGGGTACAGATTTTTGTACTTATAAAAAAATATTGAATTATTAGACATTTGTGGTATAATGTAGAAGGAGTAATTTTTTTAAAAATACGAAAGGAGTAATATTTATGGCTAAGAAAATAATTGTTGCAGGCGGCGGTCACGGCGGAATAGGCTGCGCTGCGCTTCTTGCAGAGGCGGGCTTTGACGTAACCGTTTACGAAAGACATTCGCGCGAGAATATGGGCTATGACTGGACGGACATTTTTAACAGCAAGTCCTTCTCCGAAATAGGAGTAGATATGCCCGACGAAAGCAAGCTTCTTCCTATGCACAATATGAGCTTCTGTTCCCCTTCCGCCAAAATGATTTTAAGAAACAATATTGACGAGGCGCGCGGAAGCGATATAAAAATGGAGCGCAAGGAAATCTATAACGTAATTATAGATAAAGCCGAAAAAGCAGGCGTTAAATTCGAGTACGAAACCGAGATAATTTCTCCCGTTATGGCAGGCGACAGAGTTATCGGTATAAAAACCGACAAGGGCGATATACTCGGCGACCTCGTTATCGACGCGTGCGGCTGCGAGAGCCCGATACGCTCTCAGCTTCCCGAATGCTGCGGCATAGAAAAGAATATGAAGGAGCTTGAAAAGTTCTACGTTTACCGTGCCTTTTACAACAGAGCCGACACTAACGAGGTGCTCGACAAGTACAAGGTATATATGCTTCCGAAGGGAGTTTTCGGTATCGCGTGGGTTGCCGACGACGAGGATTACAGCGACATACTTATAGGTAGCTTTTCGCCTCTCACAAAAGAGGAAGCGCTTGAAAGAGCCGAATACTTCAGAGCGGAAAATCCCGTACTCGGCACGGAGCTTTTACGCGGCGGAGAGATGGTAACAATACCCGTAAGACAGACGCTCGCGGTTATGGTTGCGGACGGCTACGCGGCTATCGGCGACAGCGCGTTTATGACCGTACCTATTATCGGCTCGGGTATCGCCAACTCGTTCAGGGCTGCTAAAATCCTCGCCGACACGATTATTAAAGACAAGACGGAGACCTACAGCGCGGAAACGCTCTGGGACTACGAATATAACTATCAGACAAAAATCGGCTTCCCGCTTTCCTCAATGGCGCTCGTTAAGCTTATGCTCGGTAAGATTAAGCCCGAGCAGCTTGACTATATGTTCGAAAGCAGGATTATTACGATAAACGAGCTTTCGGTATCCGACGAGGGCGGCGGACTTATAGACATCAACGCCGAGCTTATCAACAAGGGCAAGGCTATGATTAAGGACAGAAACCTTACGGGTCACTTTCTCAGTCTTGCTAAGAGTATGGCTATACTCGCGGCAGTTAACAAACAGCTTCCGAAGCATTACGGAAGATACGCCGTTAAACAATGGGCGGATAAGTATAACGCGATATTTAAGTAAGAAGCAAATAAAAAAGCTCTCCTTTCGGAGAGCTTTTTCTTATTTTGTTTTAACCGATTTACGGGAGCTGAACGGAGTTTCGTAGGTTTTTCCGTTATAAACGTAGTAGGTTTTAATTCTTACGTAATACGTCTTTTTTGCTTTAAGCTTCTTAATCGTTTTAGTGGCTGATTTTTTACCTTTTACGGTTACGGTTTTAGTAGTCTTTTTAGTAAATTTCTTACTTGTACTGTACTGAATTTTATAACCCGTGCAGTCGCCCTTTACAGGCTTCCACTTAACCGTAAAGC
>JAILGO010000037.1 GCA_024696725.1 Eubacterium sp.
TATCCTCGCTACGACCGAGGTGCATAAGCTTCCCGCAACGATTCTTTCACGCTGTCAGCGCTTTGACTTTAAGCGGATTCAGCCCGAAACCATGTCGAAAAGACTTATGCAGGTCGCCGAGCTTGAGAATATAGAGCTTGAAAAAAACGCCGCGCTTCTCATTTCAAGAATTGCCGACGGCGCGCTTCGCGACGGTCTTTCAATCCTTGACCAGTGCGCCGGAAGAGCTTCGCATATCGACGAGGCGCTTGTAAGCGAGGTCGCGGGAATTGCGGGTAAGGAAGCGCTTTTCACGCTCTCCTCCTGTATAGTGAATAATGACAGCAGTACCGCAATCCGTACTCTGAGCGAGCTTTATAACAACAGCTACGATATGGAGAGGCTTTGCGTTGAGCTTATAGCTCATTTCAGAAATCTTCTTGTAATAAAGACCGTTAAGAGTAACAGAGAGCTTATCGTTTCCACCGACGACGAGTATAACGCCCTGTGCGGACTTGCGGATTCATTTACCGTTGAGGGAATAACCTGCGCGCTTGACCTGCTTCAGAATACCTATATTTCCATTAAGAGCGGCGCGTCGCCGAGAATTGAGGTTGAAACTTCATTTATCAAGCTTTGCGAACCAAAGCTCAGCGCCGATATATCCTCTGTGCTTGAACGCGTATCAAGGCTTGAACGCGCTGTTAAAGACGGCGTCAAGGTTACGGCGGACAATTTGGGATATAAAGAGCCCGAAGCTAAAGCGGCTCCGACTGAAATCAAGGCTGAGGAAAAGCCTCTGATAAAAGAGGAAAAGCGCGAAGCTCCGCCTGTTCCGAAGCCCGTTAAACCGTCGGTAACCGCACCGGTTGAGAACGAAGCCTCGACTCCGGCTCCCGCTCCTGCCGCTCCCGAGCAGCCTGCACCCGCGCAGCAGACGGATTCCGAGCTCGTCGAGTTCACGCAGTGGGGAGAGTTTATGGAGGAAATTCGCAATAAGGAAATAACTCTTTACAGTATTCTCGTTAACTCTACCGCGTATTTAAGAAACGGCTTCTTCCTTATTTCAAGTCCTAACCCGACTATCGGCGAGTTCCTGAATAAGAATAATTACGCTAAAACGATTAAAGCTGCTCTTTATAACGTAACGGGCGAAAGATACAGAGTAGGTATCTATAACAAGCCTGTTGCTAAAAAACAGAACAGCGACCCGCTTGACGATTTTATCCGTTCGGCGCAGTCTAAAACTGACCTAGACGTTAAATAATATTAAAGGAGATATATTATGAAAGCAAGACTTCCTAAAGGTATGGGCGGCGGACCGCAGAATATGCAGTCTATGATTAAGCAGGCTCAGAAAATGCAGGAACAGATTGAAGCCAAGAAGGCAGAGCTTGAGGCTAAGGAATACGTTGTTTCCTCGGGCGGCGGTATGGTTGAGGTAACCGTAACCGGAAAGCACGAGGTAAAGGCTATCGGAATTAATCCCGAGGTTGTAGATCCCGACGACGTTGAGATGCTTGAGGATATGCTCGTTGCCGCTCTAAACGAAGCTGCGCGTCAGATTGACGAGGAGCAGGAGAGAGAGATGGACTCCGCAACAGGCGGGCTTAATATTCCCGGACTTTAATCACGAGGTAAAGTATTATGGCGTATAATCTTGCACCGCTTCAGAATTTAATAGACCAGTTCGAGCGTATGCAGGGTATCGGTCATAAAACCGCTCAGCGTATGGCTTTTTACGTTCTCGGCTTAAGCGAGGAGAAGGCGGCGGAATTCGCTAAAGCGATTACAGACGCTCATACTAAAATCAAGCAGTGTAAAATCTGCTGTGATTTAGCCGACGACGAGCTTTGTCCTATCTGTAAGGACGAAAAGCGCGACAGGAGCGTAATCTGCGTAGTAGAGGACCCGAGGGACGTATACGCTATCGAGCGGACTCATGAATATAAGGGCTTGTATCACGTGCTTCATGGTGCGATTTCGCCCATGGATAATATCGGACCTGACCAAATCCGTATTAAAGAGCTTATATCAAGACTCGGCGACGGCGTGTGTCAGGAGGTAATTATGGCTACTAATCCCACCGTTGAGGGAGAAGCGACCGCTATGTATATCTCACGGCTTCTTAAGCCTATGGGAATTACGGTTTCAAGGCTTGCCTACGGCGTACCCGTCGGTGCTGACCTTGAGTATGCCGACGAGGTAACTCTTTCGAGAGCACTCGAGGGCAGGTCGCCGATATAAGAATAAACAGGAGGTGACGGGCTTTGGCGGAAGATGTAATTACCGTTGCAAGAAACAAAAAAGCCTATCACGACTATTTTGTTCTTGAAACTTATGAGGCGGGTATCGAGCTTTTCGGTACCGAAATAAAATCAATCCGCGCGGGAAGGGTAAATCTTAAGGATTCCTACTGCTCGGTAGATAAAGGTGAAATGTTCGCGCTCGGTATGCACATTTCTCCCTATGAAATGGGTAACCGTTTTAATCGGGACCCGATGCGTAAAAAGCGCCTACTGCTTCATAAAAGAGAAATTATGAAGCTTTTCGGCGAGGTACAGCAGCAGGGACTATCTATTATTCCGCTTGAGGTATATATCAAAAGCGGACGCGCTAAGCTTTTAATCGGCTTGTGTAAGGGTAAAAAGCTCTACGACAAGCGGGCTACCGAAGCTAAAAAAGCAGCGCAGAGAACTATGGAGCGCGAGTTTAAAGAGCGTTATTAGTATTCAATATGAAACGCTCATATATGGGGATGAAAGGATTTCGACAGGGCAGTTGAGCCTTGGTCAGCGGGTAGCGGAGTTGCACCGCTATAAAAGTAACACCTTAAAATTAACTGACAAAACACCAGTTTTAAAGGCAGCGTAAGCGTTGTCCGTTCTCTTAAAGTATTGCCACTGACTTTCTGAGGGCGTCGACTTAGTGGCGGACATGAACAGGGGAGAGTCCCGACTCCTGTCAGGTAATAGGGGCTACCGTAGCTGAAAGGCTGTCCTTCGCCGTTCAGTGAGGGGAATCTTAAACGACTGACTACACCCGTAGAGCCCTTGGTAAAACCGTTTTGGACGCGAGTTCGATTCTCGCCATCTCCACCAGAATTAAACGCACCGAAAGGTGCGTTTTTAATGCGAGAATCGAACAGGGCAAACCGAAGGTTAAAAACAGTCCTGCGGACTGTTTTGTTGCCCGCGTGCGTGCCGGAAGAAGATTTATCTTCAACGGGCGATTCTCGCCATCTCCACCAGAAATAAACGCACCGAAAGGTGCGTTTTTAATGCGAGAATCGAACAGGGCAAACCGAGCAATTTCAGTACTTATTTTTAAAGGTGATATTATGACTGAAAAAGAAAAAGCAAGACGAAGATTTTTCGCTTCCGAAAACGAGGCGACGGATTTTATCCCGCAGTGTGCCGTCTGTAAAAATGTCGACGGTGTAAACTGTATGGCGCTTAAAGGACGTCGTCCCGAAAAGTATTATATGGACGATAATCCCGAATTCTGTAAGTGTCCTCATTTTTCAATCAATAAGAAAGCACATCTCTATAATGAGTATATCAGCCGTAAATAAAAAGCACATATTTCGTGTGCTTTTAATTATTGCTTTATCCTGTTAATTACGTTCTTTTCAAGTCTGCTGACCTGCGCCTGCGATATTCCTATTTCCTGCGCCGTTTCCGTCTGAGTTTTACCCTGCATAAAGCGCATATAGAGTATGCGCCTTTCTCTATCGTTAAGGTTTTTAAGCTCGTCCTTAAGCGATATTTCAGCGAGCCAGTCCTCGTCTGAGCTGTTATCTCCAACCTGGTCCATTACGTATATTGTGTCGCCGCCGTCGTTATATACCGGTTCATAAAGCGACAGAGGTTCAACTATCGCTTCAAGCGCAAGCACTACGTCGCTTCTTTTCATATCAAGCTCGTCTGCTATTTCGTCGACAGTCGGCTCGTAACCGTTTTTATTAGTCAGCTTTTCCTTTACCTGCATCGCTTTATACGCCGTATCGCGCATTGAACGGCTGACACGTACGGGAGCGTCGTCGCGTAAATACCGCCTAATCTCGCCGATACACATAGGTACGGCGTAGGTGCTGAATTTAACGCTTAAATCAAGGTTAAAGTTATCTATCGCCTTTATAAGACCGATTACTCCGACCTGGAATAAATCGTCCATGCTCGCGCTCCTTCCCGAAAAGCGCTGAACGACGGAAAGAACAAGCCTTAGGTTGCCCTCTATCAGCT
>JAILGO010000087.1 GCA_024696725.1 Eubacterium sp.
GCCGTTCTCGTCGACCTCAAGAAACGGAGCTTCGCTTTCGGTGTAGCCTATAATAAGAACGTTATCTGCATAGTCCTCGGCTTTGTTTCCGCTGCAGCCCGCAAAAAGCGCGGCGATAAGCAAAACGGATAAAAATACGGAAAATATTTTTTTCATAACTGCGCCTCCGATTGATTTATATTATAGATTTTATATTATTAAATGTTTAATGTCAAGAAAATTGAAAACCCGAAAATAAATTTTTCTTGACAAACCGGGGAAGATATACTATAATGATATTGCAATAGATTGCACACAATTTAATTTTACAAAATAGGAGGACAAAACAATGAGCATTTATGATTTCAGAGTAACGACGAATAAGGGCGAGGAGATTTCGCTTTCACAGTATGAGGGCAAGGTGCTTCTTATCGTAAACACAGCGACGGGCTGCGGCTTTACTCCTCAGTATGAGGGACTTCAGAATATGTATGACAAGTTCAGCGAAAAGGGCTTTGAAATTCTCGACTTCCCCTGTAATCAGTTCGCATTTCAGGCGCCCGGCGACGACGCTAAAATCGACAGCTTCTGTACTCTTAAATACAATACGACCTTCCCGCGTTTTAAGAAAATCAAGGTAAACGGCGGCGACGCGGACCCGCTTTATAACTACCTTAAGGAGAACAGCGACGGAAAGAGAATCAAGTGGAACTTCACTAAATTCCTTATTGACCGCGAGGGCAATATCGTAGGCCGTTTTGCTCCCTCGGACAAGCCCGAGGATATAGAGGCAAAGGTTGAAGCATTATTATAAGAGTGGATTTTTTCTATGTATGATGTTATAATTATAGGCGCAGGGCCTGCGGGAATATCCGCTTCGCTCTACGCAAAACGCGCGAATAAAAGCGTGCTCGTTATCTATCACGGCGAAAGCCAGCTTGAAAAGGCTCATGCGATTGATAACTACTACGGCTTCCCCGAAGGTATAACCGGAACGGAGCTTTACGAAAACGGAATAGCTCAGGCTAAGGCGCTCGGCGTTGAGGTTAAAAACGAAGAGGCGCTTCATATTGAAATGAACGCCGAAATGTGCTTTGACGTTACGACGACGGACGGAAAGTACACGGGCGAAGCGCTGATTCTCTCGACGGGAAACAAGAAAATAAGACCGAACATTAAAGGCGTTGAAGCCTTTGAGGGAAAGGGCGTAAGCTACTGCGCTATCTGCGACGGCTTTTTCTACAGAAAGAAAAGCGTTGCGGTTATAGGCGGCGGCGACTATGCGCTGAGCGAAGCGGGCGACCTTGAAAACATCGTTTCGGAGCTTACCGTTCTCACTAACGGAAAGCCCGCGCCGGACAACGAAAGATATAAGTTTATTGAAACCCCGATAAAAGAAATCAAGGGCGAAGAAAGAGTGAGCGCCGTCGTTTTTGAGGACGGAAGCGAGCTTGAGGTCAGCGGCGTATTTATCGCCGAGGGCGTTGCGGGCGGCGCGGATTTCGCTAAAAAAATCGGAATCGCAACCGACGGCGACAGTATTAAAACCGACGCCCGTATGCTGACTAACGTTCCCGGCGTGTTCGCCTGCGGTAACGTTACGGGCGGACTTTTACAGGTCTGTAAGGCGGTCTACGAGGGCGCTGAGGCAGGGCTTTCGGCAGTAAACTATCTTAAAACGAAAAAGGAGAAATAAAATGGCAGTTTTAGAAATTAACGAAACGAATTTTGACGAGATTATAAAGACTAACGATACCGTGCTGGTTGATTTTTACGCAGTATGGTGCGGACCGTGTAAGATGATGGCTCCGATTGTTGACGAAATCGCGGCTGAAAACCCCGACGTAACGGTCGGAAAGTGCGACGTTGACGAGGCTGAGGAGCTTGCCGTTCGCTTCGGCATTATGTCTATCCCGACCCTTATGGTTTTTAAGGGCGGCGAAGCGGTTAAAACGTTCGTAGGCGTTCAGAGTAAGGACGCTATTCTCGGCGCAATAAAATAACAACAACGGGGGAGCGCCGCGCTCTCCCGCTTTTTTTCGGAGGACATTATGAAAAAGATATTACCCCTTATTCTTGCCGTTGCGCTTCTTTTCTCCGCGTGCTCCGCGCGTCCCGCAAAGCTTGATACTGAGGAGTTTAAAACTAACTATAAATTCGTTTTCGTTCACGGTCTTTCGGGCTGGGGAAGCTATGATTTTCAGAATAAATTTATGAAATACTGGGGAATGCAGAACGGCGACCTTATGAAATACCTGAACGCTCAGGGATTTGACTGTTACGCAGCTTCCGTTGCTCCTCAGGGCAGCGCGTGGGACAGAGCGTGCGAGCTTTACGCTCAGCTTACCGGAACTGTCGTAGATTACGGAAAAGAGCACAGCGAGCGCTGTAACCATGACCGCTACGGAACAGATTTTACAAAGAAGCCGCTTATCGACAAGTGGGACGCCGAAAATAAAATCAACCTGCTCGGTCACTCCTTCGGCGGCGCCACCGTGCGTATGCTCGCTGAGCTTATGGCTAACGGCTCAAAGGCGGAGCAGGAGGCAACGACCGACGGCTCTGTTTCTCCGCTCTTTACCGGCGGTAAGGCGGACTGGATTTATTCAATAACCGCCCTTGCCGCTCCGATGAACGGAACGACGGCTTACGATATCGACAGCGAAGAGCAGCTTGGAACGGACTCAAAATCGAAGCGCTACGATTTTCTCTCAAAAATGATGAGCGCGGGAACGAAGGAAAAGGACGACGGAAGAGCGGCGTATGATAACGCAAACTACGATATGCTTATAGATAATGCCCTGAAGTTCAACGAAAACACAAAAACGCTTGAAAACGTTTACTGGTTTTCCTTCCCGTGCAGCTCAACCGTAATGCCCGACGACGCGGATTTTTACGTACCCGAGGAGGATATTACCGAGCCGCTGTTTATGAAGCCCTCAATGCTTATGGGAAAATTTACGGAAACCACGCCCGGCGGCTTCGTTGTTGACGAAAGCTGGCTTGAAAACGACGGACTCGTTAATACCGTTTCCGCGAAAGCGCCTATCGGCGCGCCGCAGAAGGAGTATGAGGAGGGCGACTCCGAAAGCGGAATCTGGTACGTAATGCCGACCTATCACGGCGACCACATGTCGCTTCAGGGCGGACTTACAAAAAAGAACGACGTTACGGACTTTTACACCGAGCATCTTACGAGAATCAATATGCTTTAATAATTGATACGTTTAAGAACGGGAGGGACTCTGTACCCTCCCGTTTATTATTTACAAATATATTAATTTGTGATATTATAAAATCAGCAAACCCCTATTATTTTTTCAGGAGTGATTTTATGAAAAAAGCTATATCAATTCTTTTATCGTTGTTAATGGTATTATCCGCGTTTTCGGTAATGCCGTTTTCCGCGCTTGCCGAAAGTGAAACCGCAACAACGGGAAACGGAACGGAAAGCGACCCGTGGGTCGTTTATAACTGGGCGGCGCTTAAAGAAAAAATGGCGCTCGGCGGATATATCAAGCTCGGTGAGGACGCGGTTGACCCCGTCCACGACAGTGACAGCGGTCTGAGCGTTCCCGCCGATATAACGGCTGACCTTGACCTTAACGGCTTTACCGTTGACCGTAATATGGAAAGCAGAACAAGGTACGGTTACGTTATTTACCTTGCCGGCAAGCTTAACCTCCGCGATTCTGTCGGAACAGGCAAGGTTACCGGCGGTAACAACAAAGAGTACTCTGAGGAAAACTCCGACGGCGGCGGCATGCGCATTGACGGCGGCACGCTGAATATGTTCGGCGGTTCAATCTGCGATAACGTTACAGGTCAGAGCTTTATGGTAACCTCAAAGGGCGGCGGCCTTTATGTGGACAACGGACATGTCTATATGTGCGGCGGCTCGATTACCGGTAACAAATCGGACGACTGCGGCGGCGGCGTTTATCTTAAAAACAACAGCACGTTTGTAATGGATGACGGTTTGATTTCAGGCAATATCTGCACTGCCGGAAAAGGCGGCGGCGTATATTTACACAGTAAAAGCACGTTCACTATGAATAACGGAACGATAAGCGGAAACTCAGCCTATACCGGCGGCGGTGTTTATATTAATGAGTTCAGCTCGGGTCTGAATTCATTTAAAATGAACGACGGCAGCATTACGGGAAACATGACTCAGTACGATTCGACCAGTCCGGGTACAGGCTCCGGAGTATGGGTCGGCAACAATCAGGTATTCGAGCTTAACGGCGGAAGCATTACGAATAATAAAGGCAGCTTTTACGCCGATTACTGGATTGACCTCCGGCTTTCGGGTATTGCTTTCAGCGGAACAGGCTTTTCAGTTAAAGGCTCTCCCTCCGTAACCGGAAACTATTCTTATAATAATAAAACGGGAACTTCATCGCCTTGTAATATCAAAATAACCGCCGGTAATTACATCAATATAGCGGATGCTCTCGCCGAAGGCGCGTCGTTCGGCGTAACAACGATTGATGTTTATGGCAATGACGCGGAAACAACGTTTACTGACGGGTTTAAAGATTTCAACCCCGGTGACGAGGCGTCAGCATTCTTTACCGATGACAGAGATAACTTTAAAACAGTAAAAGATGAAAACGGCGAAGCAGCGACCAAAACCGTCGTATTACGCACTGTATCCTTTAACAAAGGCACGGGCACGGGCAGTATGGATTCGGTTACGGTTGAAGACGGTACGGAATTTAAATTCCCGAGCAATACCGGATTTTCAAAAGCAAACCGTTCATTTATCGGCTGGAAGGTCGGAGACGATTACTTGATTTCGCTTAACGATACAGTTACAATTACAAAAGATACGGTATTTACTGCCGTATATGCACAAACTAAAACGGTTAACCTTGTAAAAGACAGGAGTACAACGACTGTAACGGGCTCGCTGAAGCTTACGGATACAAGAACGGGCGAGGTTTATACAAAAGTACCGTTTGACGAAGCGACCTCCTCCGCCTTTACGGCTCCCTCAAATCCGACTGTTAACGCTATGCTTGAAGAAGCAAAGGCGGCTCTTCTTGACGAAGCAAAAGCAAAGGCGGGAGAATATACGCTTACGGTAAAAACGGACGAGCTTTCCGACCCGAATATTACCGATACGGTTACTACAACAACTCCGAAATTCGTTTTTCCGTTTGACCCCTCACTTACCGACGAATACCCGAGCATTGACGCAGACGGCGACTTATTTGTTTATACCTTCCTTGAAGGCGAACAGAGCCACCATTGGCGCTATGACGTAACGCTTGAAGCGGAATTCACGAGCGAAGTGCCTGTTGACCCGCAGCCCGAACCGTCCGCTCCCGTTCTCACACCCGAAGAGGCGGCAATGCCTACCGAGGAGAAAACGGAAGAGCTTGTTAAGAAAACGAATACGGATAAAAAGGACGTTGCAGGCTCCGAATATCAGCGCTTAATGCTCAAAGCAACCTCAAAGGGTAAAACGATAACTCTTAAGTGGAAAGCGATAAACGGCGCGAACGGATATATAATCTACGGCGCACCCTGCGGTCAGAAAATGACAAGGCTTGCAACGGTAACAAATCCCAAGAACGTAAAGAAAACCTTTAAGAAATTAAAAAAAGGCAAGTATTACAAATATATTGTAGTAGCCTATAAAAAAGCAGGCGACGGCAGCAACAGGGTAATATCAAAATCAAAATCCGTTCACTGCACAACCCCGGGCGGCAAGAAAGGTAATCCCACAGGACTGAAAGCACCGAAAACGCTTACCGTTAAAAAAGGCAAAAAAGTAAAGATAAAAGCAAAGCTTCTTACCAAAGGCAAGGTAGCAACTCACATAGCAAAGTTCAGATACGAAACATCGAACAAAGCTATTGCAACCGTAGACGCAAAGGGCAACATCAAAGCAAAGAAAAAGGGTACCGTAAAAATCTATGTTTACACCCAGAACGGTATCTGCAAAACAATAAAAGTAAAGGTTAAATAACAACACAAACAGGCGCGGAGCAATCCGCGCCTTTTATCGTTTACAAATATACAGTTATGTGATATTATAAAATCAGCAAAGTCCCCATTATTCTTTCAGGAGTGATTTTATGAAAAAAGCTATATCAATCTTATTATCGTTGTTAATGGTATTATCCGCGTTTTCGGTAATGCCGTTTTCGGCAAGCGCGGATGAACCCAAAAGCGGAACCTGCGGAACAAACGCTGTATGGACGCTTGACGGCGAGGGCCTGCTTACCGTCAGCGGAAGCGGACAAATGACCGGATGGACAAGCAACGCTGTGCCCTGGGCAGGGTACAGAAACAGCATAAAAGAGGTAATCGTTGAAAGCGGCATAACAAAAATCGGCAACTGGTCGTTTGCAAAATGCCCGAATCTGACAAAAATAACGGTTGCAGATACCGTAACGCAGATTTATCCCTTTGCCATGAGCGG
>JAILGO010000104.1 GCA_024696725.1 Eubacterium sp.
TTTTATTAGATACAAAGTAATCGACGCCGCACTTTTTAAGAATCTGAGGTAGTATCCAACTATTGCCGAAAACGTCAGGAAGCCACGCGTTATTTACGGTTTTACCGAACATTCTCTTATATGTCAGCTGACCGTAGAGACATTGACGGATAAGACTTTCTGCGTTCGGGATATTACAATCGGGCTCAACGTACATCGCGCCTACGGGCTCGAACTGACCGCGCTTTACCTTATCCTTAAGCTCTTCAAAAACGTCGGGATAATACTTCTCAAGAGTTTCGTAAAGATATGGCTGAGTGTGTGTGTATTTAAAATCGGGATACCTGTCCATAAGCCGTAACTGAATAAGGACGGTTCTGAGATTTTTCTGAATAGTATGAATCCTGCGCCAGTAGTACGCAAGGTCGAGATGAGAGTGAGCGACGAGCGCTACGTCTCCGCTTCCCTTAAAGGTTGTATCGGCATAGATTACGCGCTCAATATAATCTCTCGCCTCGCTTACGCCGCTTACAGTATCTTCTGCGGTAACGAGGTTAAGCGCGTTATTAAGCTCTGTTTTAAGAAATTCACGGTAATCCTCGTTAAAGCAATCGCTGTTCATTATGTCGATAAAAAGCTCGAGGTCGTATAACAGCGCCTGCAGCTCTTTATCAACCGTAACGATATAAGCGCCCTCGAACACCTGACGGCAGCCTCGTACCGAGAGGCTTTCGGGATTTCTTTCGTCGTCGGGCTTAGAGCGATTATAACCCGTCATTTCGATATGAAGCGTTTTCGTATCGTCAATATACGGAGAAAGGAGAATACGCTCGCGGTTCGGGTCGACTCCGCCGACATAAACTCCGTTAATCTTAACCGTAATCTCGGCGGCGGTCTTAAGCCTCAGCCAGAGCTCCTTTCCGCGCATATCCGCGGGTATATCTACGTCAGCTTTAATAAACACCGTGCCGTCAGGAGTGAAATACATATCGCCCTTTTTCAGCGGTCTGTATTCCTCGGAATAGTATTCGTATTCATTTTCTCCTACCTGACGGGCGTCACGAATAAGGAGATTATCAATCTCCTTCTCGCTTGAATATAAATACTTTTTCAGTTTTCTGTAGCGCAGCTCAATCCATTCCTCGTTTCGCATCGAGCGGCGCTGAACCTTAATATGAGCCATAGCTTACTCCTGAAAATAGGGTTTTCTTCTAACTGCGGTTATTCTTACGCATTCGTTTAAATCCTTCTTTATCTGCTCCTCAATCCAGACGGTACATCGTTCAAGTATTAAGCATTTTGAGCACTCGCCGCGGAAAATGAGAACAAGCGAGCCGCCGTCGAGCGACTCATATTCAACCCAGCCGCCGTCGCCCTGAAGCTTCGGCGCGATAACCGTTTCAATATAATCCTTAACCGTCATAGTATTACCCGTTTACAATATCGGAAATTATTTTTCTTATCTTTTCAAGGCGTTTTGAAGCGTCGCTCTTGACGGCGCCTTTTATTGAATAGTAAATTTTAATTTTCGGCTCGGTTCCGCTCGGTCTTACGGCGAGCCAGGAGCCGTCGACGAGAATATACTTAAGAACGTTCTCCTTCGGCAAGTCGCCTACGCCGTTCTTAAAGTCGATTATCTCTTTAGACTCGGGAATAACCTTTCCGTTATCGCTGCGGAAGAAGCTCATAAGCTTTTGTATCTTTTCGCTTCCGTCCTTTCCTTTCAGGACAAAGCTGTCGAGGCAGTCGAGATAATATCCGTATTCGGCATAGATATCGTTAAGTCCGTCTATAAGCGTTTTACCCTGCGCTTTATACCACGCCGCCATCTCACAGATAAGCATTGAGCTTACAACGGCGTCCTTATCGCGGGTATGAGTTCCGACAAGATAGCCGTAGCTCTCCTCATAACCGATAAGGAATTCGTTATCTCCGCTTTTTTCGTACTTATTGATTTTATCGCCGATATACTTAAAGCCTGTAAGCGTTTCATCAACCTTAACTCCGTAGCTTCTTCCGATTTCAGCGCCGAGCTCGCTCGTTACAATCGTTTTTACGAGGGTGGTTTTTTCGTTTATTTCAGCCTTGTGCATCTCACAGATAAACTTAACGAGAAGCGCTCCCGTCTGATTACCCGTAAAGAGAACGAAGCCGTCGCCTTCTCTAACGGCGATACCTACTCTGTCGCAGTCGGGGTCGGTACCGAGAACGATATCGGCGCCGATTTTTTCAGCGTACCCGATAGCAATATTAAGCGCGTCCTTTTCCTCCGGATTCGGACTTCTTACCGTAGAGAAATTACCGTCGGGAAGCTCCTGCTCCTTAACTACGTGAACGTCGAAATTACGCAGAACGCGGCGGACGGGGATATTGCCCGTGCCGTGAAGCGGAGTATATACAATTTTTAAATCCGACTTTTCCTCATAAATGCTCTGAAGCTCAACGCGTTTAATAAACTCGTCAAGCACTTCGTCGCCGATATTGATTA
>JAILGO010000114.1 GCA_024696725.1 Eubacterium sp.
CATAATAGCGTCCTCCCCTTATTCTTCAATAATTGTTACAAGGTGAGTAATCTTTTTGATTTTACCCTGTGTCTGAGCGTTGTCAGGCTGAACGGTTGTATTACCGATTTTGCGTAAGCCGAGTGAGTGGGCTGTGGCAATTTGGTCTTTTTTGCAACCGATTAAGCTCTTTGTGAGCTTGATTTTTACATCTGCCATTTCAAACCCCTCCTTAACCTACGATTTCCTTAACGGTCTTGCCTCTTACAGCGGCTACCTCGTCAGCCGTTCTGAGCTGGCTGAGACCGTTGATTGTTGCGCGAACAACATTGCAAGGATTGTTGGAACGGATTGCCTTAGTACGGATATCCTTAATACCTACCGTCTCAACAACGGCACGTACGGGTCCGCCGGCAATAACTCCGGTACCCTTTGGAGCAGGCATAAGGAGAACCTCACCTGCGCCGAACTTACCGGTAATCTCGTGAGGAATCGTTGTTCCTCTGAGTGAAACTCTGATTACGTTTTTCTTAGCATCTTCAATGCCCTTGCGGATAGCGTCCGGTACTTCGCCTGATTTGCCGATACCGAAGCCTACGAGTCCTGCGCCGTCACCTACAACTACGAGAGCTGAGAACTTAAAAATACGTCCGCCCTTTACAGTCTTAGATACACGGTTGATAGCAACAACTCTTTCTTCAAGTTCAATTGAGGATACGTCAATCTTATTATTTACCATAATATCTTCTCCCTTCTTAGAACTCGAGTCCGCCCTCGCGGGCACCCTCTGCAAGAGCAGCTACTCTTCCGTGGTAAAGATAACCGCCACGGTCAAATACGCATTCCTTAACGCCTTTGTCTGCTGCTCTTTCAGCTAATTTTTTACCTACAGCCTTAGCTGCTTCAACGTTTCCGCCGTACTCAGTAAACTCTTTCTCTACTGTAGACGCCTGGGCGATTGTTTCACCCTTAACGTCATCAATAAGCTGAGCATAGATGTTGCTGAGGGAGCGATATACATTGAGTCTCGGACAATCAGCAGTACCGCTGATTTTACCGCGTACACGTACGTGACGCTTCTGTCTGGCTTTGTTTGAATCCTGTCTTGAAACCATAGTAATTCATTCCCTCCTTTATTTCTTACCTGCTTTGCCTTCTTTACGGCGGATATGCTCATCAGCATATTTAATGCCCTTGCCCTTATACGGCTCGGGAGGTCTCTTCTCCCTTACCTGAGCTGCAAACTGACCAACCGCCTGCTTGTCGTAACCGCTGATTACGATAGCGTTTTGCGACGGGCATTCAATCTTAATTCCTTCAGGTGCTTTCATAATTACCTGATGTGAGTAACCGAGGTTCATCGTAAGCGTATCGCCCGATACCTGAACTCTGTAACCTACACCGTTAACCTCAAGCTTCTTTGAGAAACCTGTTGTAACACCTGTTACCATATTTGCGACAAGCGCTCTGTAGAGACCGTGCATTGCTCTGTGCTCCTTGTCGTCAGATGGTCTTGAAAATGTAACCTCGCTGCCTTCGACACTAATTGTAATGTCCTTGTTAACTGCCTGTGTAAGAGTACCGTTCGGTCCCTTAACGGTAACAGTATTATTGTCGTCAACCTTAAAGTCAACGCCGGCAGGAATTACGATAGGCTTTAAACCGATACGTGACATCCTAACTGCACCTCCTTACCAAACGAATGCTAATACTTCGCCGCCAACATTAAGCTTGCGAGCTTCTCTGTCTGTCATTATACCTTTTGAGGTAGATACGATAGCGATACCGAGTCCCTTCATTACCTTCGGCATATCCTCTACACTGCTGTAGATTCTGAGACCGGGCTTTGAAACTCTTCTGAGACCGGTGATAACCTGGCTCTTGTTCTCGCCGTACTTAAGCGTTACACGGATAACGCCCTGCTTATCGTCCTCAATAACTTTATATGATGCGATATAACCTTCATCAAGAAGAATCTGAGCGATTGCCTTCTTCATATTTGATGCAGGAATATCTACTATTTCGTGCTTTGCTGAATTAGCGTTACGAATTCTTGTAAGCATATCAGCAATAGGGTCTGTAATATGCATTGATATTTCCTCCTTATAAATTTAGCAATTCTCAGTTCTTACCAAGATGATTTCTTTACTCCGGGAATCTCGCCCTTATGAGCAAGCTCTCTGAAGCAGATACGGCATACACCATACTTACGAAGATATGCATGAGGTCTACCGCAAATCTTACATCTGTTATATGCTCTTGTTGAATACTTAGCAGGTCTTTTCTGCTTAACCTTCATAGATGTTTTAGCCACGATATTCCCTCCTTACTCTGCGAACGGAGCGCCGAGGAGCTTTAAGAGCTCTCTTGCCTCTTCGTCGGTATTTGCGGTAGTTACCATAATGATATCCATACCGCGAACCTTATCAATCTTATCGTAATCGATTTCAGGGAAAATCAACTGTTCCTTAACGCCCATAGCATAGTTGCCTCTGCCGTCGAAGGAATTCGGATTAATACCTCTGAAGTCACGAACTCTTGGAAGTGCGAGATTGTAGAATCTGTCGAGGAATTCATACATCTTGTCACCGCGGAGAGTTACTTTAACGCCGATAGGCATACCCTCACGGAGTTTAAAGTTAGCTACCGACTTCTTAGCGCGGCAAACGATAGGCTTCTGACCTGCGATTTGCGCTACGTCGGCAACGATTGCGTCGATTACCTTTGTGTTTTCACGAGCTTCGCCTGCGCCAACGTTGATAACAATCTTGTCAAGCTTCGGGATTTGCATAACAGATTTGTACTCAAACTTTTTCATAAGAGCAGGAGCAACTTCGTTTTTATAAACTTCTTTTAATCTTGCTGCCATTTGTTATGTTCTCCCTTCTTAAAACTCGTGTCCGCATTTCTTACAAACGCGGAGTCCGCCCTTTTTGTGACCTACGCGAACAGCCTCGGAGCACTTCGGGCATACTAACTGAACCTTAGAAGCGTACATAGCCGACTCAACCTCTACAAGACCGCCCGTTTCGCCCATTCTATGCGGCTTAACGTGCTTTGTAACAACCTGAGCGCCCTTAACGATAACCTTGTTCTCCTTAGGGCTTACGGCAATTACTTCGCCTCTTACGCCTTTTGACTTACCGGATAATACCTGAACGGTATCGCCGGTCTTTACAAACATTTTACTCATAGCGCACCTCCATTAAAGTACTTCCGGAGCGAGAGAGAGAATCTTCATATAGTCCTTTTCACGAAGCTCTCTTGCTACGGGTCCAAAAATACGGGTGCCTCGCGGGGTTTTATCCTCACGAATAATTACGGCAGCATTCTCGTCGAAACGGATATACTGTCCATCATCACGACGTACACCTTTAGTTGTACGAACGATGACTGCATTAACAACTTCACCTTTCTTAACTACGCCGCCCGGTGCTGCTTTCTTAACAGTTGCGATAATTACATCGCCGATATTTGCATATCTTCTGCCTGAACCGCCGGGAACACGGATGCAAAGAAGCTCTTTTGCGCCGGTATTGTCAGCGACTTTAAGACGACTTTCCTGTTGTATCACAGTGTTTTCCTCCTTCGTACTGCAAAATAACACTTTGCGTTTTTGCAGTTATTATTTTCAATATGACTAAATTAATTAGTACCTGTTTTGTCGGCTGCAGGACGGCGAACCGTCCTATATACAATGTATATAATATACAGCCGTGATTAAAAGCCTACAATCGTAATGATTATTTAGCCTTTTCTACGATTTTAACAACGCGCCAGTTCTTATCTTTGGAAAGCTTACGGGTTTCCATAATCTGAACCTTATCGCCGAGCGAGCATTCGTTGTTCTCATCGTGTGCTTTGTACTTAACGGTCTTGTTTACAATCTTATTGTAAAGCGGGTGCTTAACTCTGTCGCGGATTGTAACAACGACTGTCTTGTCCATCTTATCGGATGTAACGATACCGATTTTTGTTTTTCTGAGGTTTCTTTCCATTATCAGTTACCTCCTTTACGAATTTGCATTTTCAAGCTCGATAGCTCTCTCAACCGTCTTGATGCGAGCGATATCTTTCTTGACTGCCTTAATTCTCATAGGGTTCTCGAGCTGATTGATAGCCTGCTGAAAATGGAGATTGAAAAGCTCTTCCTTAAGCTCTGCAAGCTTCTTCGCTCTCTGCTCTGCAGAAAGTTCTCTTATTTCCTGTGCTTTCATTACTGCTCGCCTCCCTCTTCTTCTCTTTTAACAAACTTACATTTAACAGGAAGCTTGTTAGCTGCAAGACGCATAGCCTCACGGGCTATATCCTCGGTAACTCCGTTGAGCTCGAACATAACTCTGCCCGGCTTAACTACTGCTACCCAGTAGTCAACGTTACCTTTACCTTTACCCATACGGGTATCGGCAGGTCTTGCGGTAATCGGCTTGTCAGGGAAAATCTTAATCCATACCTGACCGCCGCGCTTTGTGTAACGTGTCATAGCAATACGGGCTGCTTCAATCTGAGCTGCGGTAATCCATGCAGGCTCTGTAGTTGCAAGACCGTAATCGCCGTAAGTAACCTTATTGCCTCTTGAAGCTGCACCGGTCATACGGCCTCTGTGCTGCTTTCTGTGCTTAACGCGCTTAGGTAAGAGCATTACTTATTTCCCCCTTCCCTGCGATGATTGTTGTTTCTTCTGTTATTTCTTCTGTTGCTGTTGCGTGATTCGCGGAGAACCTCGCCCTGATAAATCCAGACCTTGATACCGATTCTGCCGTAAGTTGTAGCAGCCTCTGCAGTACCGTAATCTATATCGGCACGGATTGTCTGAAGCGGAATTGTACCTTCCTTATAGGTTTCGCTTCTTGCGATTTCGGCGCCGCCGATTCTTCCCGATACCATAATCTTGATACCGCGAGCGCCGAGTCTCATTGTATTTCTGATTGCGCCCTTAACAGCTCTTCTGAAAGCTACACGTCTTTCAAGCTGCTGAGCGATTGACTGAGCAACGAGAGTAGCGTTAAGGTCGGGCTGCTTAATCTCAACGATGTTGATGAAAACCTCGTTGGGCTGCTTGCCGAGCTTCTTAGCGCAAGTTTCCTTGAGCTTTTCAATCTCCGTGCCGCCCTTACCGATAACCATACCGGGCTTTGCGCAGTGGATATTGATTCTTACTCTCTTAGCGTCTCTTTCAATTTCAATCTTAGGAACACCTGCGCCGTAAAGTGACTTAAGAAGATAATTTCTGAGCTTATAATCATCATAAAGCGTATCAGCGAAGTCACCCTTCTTAGCATACCAGCGGGAGTCCCAGTTTTTGATAATACCGATTCTTAAACCGGTCGGATTACATTTCTGTCCCATTTAACTTTCCTCCTCGCTTAGTCTTCCATCTCTCTGAGAACGAGAGTGATGTGTGATGTTCTTTTGTTAATTCTGTAAGCTCTGCCCTGTGCTCTCGGCTGAATTCTCTTAAGAATCGGACCGGGTGCCACGTGAGCGTAAGCTACGTATAACTTAGTTACGTCCATATTGTTATTATTCTCAGCGTTTGCCATAGCTGACTTGAGTACCTTAGCGATGGGCTCGCAGGCAGCTTTCGGCGTGTACTGAAGAATTGCCATTGCCTTGTCCGCAGGCTGATTTCTGATAAGGTCGAGAACTATCTGAACCTTTCTGGGAGAAATACGAACGTATGTTGCTTTAGCTTTTGCTTCCATTATCATATTCTCCTTTCAATTATTTACCTGTCTTAGAGCCGGAATGGCCTCTGAAGGTTCTTGTCGGCGCGAATTCGCCGAGCTTATGTCCAACCATATCCTCCGTAACGTATACGGGAACATGCTTTCTTCCGTCGTGAACAGCAAAGGTGTGACCAACGAACTGGGGGAAGATTGTTGAACTTCTTGACCATGTTTTTATTACTTGCTTGTCGCCCTTCTCGTTGAGAGCCTCAACCTTCTTCATAAGGCTTGCTTCTACAAAAGGACCTTTTTTGGTACTTCTACTCATTTAATCTTCTCCTTTCCGTTTATTTGCCGTTTCTGCGGCGAACAATCATATTGTTAGACGCCTTCTTCTTAGAACGTGTCTTATAACCGAGTGCAGGCTTGCCCCAAGGTGTGCACGGACCGGGACGTCCGATAGGCGACTTACCTTCACCACCGCCGTGGGGGTGGTCATTCGGGTTCATAACAGAACCGCGGACAGTAGGTCTCCAACCCATGTTGCGTTTTCTTCCCGCCTTACCGATTTTAACGTTAGCGTGTTCGGAATTACCTACAACGCCTACCGTTGCAATACATTCCTTAGGTACGTTTCTGAGCTCGCCCGAGGGGAGACGGAGAAGCGCATAAGGTCCTTCGAGAGCCATAAGCTGAGCGCTGTTACCGGCTGAACGCGCAAGCTGAGCGCCTCTGCCGGGATAAAGCTCTACGTTATGAACGATAGTACCTACGGGCATATTCTCGAGAGGAAGCGCGTTACCTGTAACGATATCAACCTCTTTACCGGAGATAACCGTATCGCCTACTGCAAGTCCCTCGGGAGCGATGATGTAATTCTTTACACCGTCCTCGTACTGAATGAGAGCGATATGAGCCGAACGGTTCGGGTCATATTCGATAGTCAATACTGTTGCGGGTACATCGAACTTATTTCTCTTAAAGTCGATTACACGGTACTTTCTTCTGTTTCCGCCACCGCGGTGACGAACTGTGATTCTTCCGTAAGAATTGCGGCCTGATTTTTTGTTAAGAGGCTCGAGGAGCGACTTTTCAGGAGCAACCTTTGATAAAGAAGAATAATCGATTACCGACATTCCGCGTCTGCCGGGAGTAGTCGGCTTATAAAATCTTACTGCCATTATAATTCTCCTTGTCTGCGGATAACTTTGCGAAGGGATGGCACCCTTCATACCTCATCGTCCGCCGAATTTTGTTGCTAATCTGTATTAATACAGTTGTTAAATCATTTCTGCGAAGAATTCAATTTCCTTTGAATCCTCGGTAAGAGTAACGATAGCCTTCTTCCATGAGGGAGTATAACCTACGTTATAACCCTGACGGCGCTTTCTTCCTCTTACGTGCATTGTGTTTACCTTGGCAACCTTTGTGCCCGGGAAGGCTTCCTCAACAGCCTTTGCGATTTCAATCTTATTGGCTGTCTTAGCTACCTTAAAGGTATACTTCTTAACCATAATGCCCATCATCGACTCTTCGGTAACGATTGGCTTAAGGATAATATCCTGAGCTGCTTTCATTATGCGTATACCTCCTCGATTTTCTTAGCCGCGTCCTTAAGAACGATAAAGCTGTCGCAATTAAGAATGTCGTAAACATTAAGAGTATTTACGGTTGCAACCTTTACGCCCTCAATATTGCGTGCGCTCTTATAAATAACCTCGACAGCATTTTCAGTTACGATAAGCGACTTCTTTGCTGCGCCGAGCTTAGAGAGCATTGTTACGATTGACTTTGTCTTGATAGCCTCAAGCTCAATCTTGTTGATTACGAACATTTCGTTCATGGCAACCTTAGTTGAAAGAGCGGACTTCATAGCGAGTCTCTTAACCTTCTTATTAAGGCTAACCTTATATTTTCTCGGCTTCGGGCCGAGTGCGATTCCGCCGTGCGTCCACTGAGGACTTCTGGTTGAACCCTGACGGGCACGGCCTGTACCCTTCTGTCTCCAAGGCTTCTTACCGCCGCCGCTTACTTCCGAACGAGTGAGGGTTGACTGTGTGCCCTGGCGCTGTGCTGCAAGATAGCTTACAACAGCGAGATGCATTGCGTTTTCGTTGGGAACGATTCCGTAAACCGAATCCGCAAGTTCTAATTTAGAAGTTTTTCTTCCTTCCTGGCTGTATACCTGAACCTGTGCCATTTCCTTCTCTCCTTTCGTTAAGCTTTAACCGCGTCAGCAATAACAACGATTCCGCCCTTAGGACCGGGGATTGCTCCCTTGATTGCGATGAGATTATTCTCAGCGTCAACCTTTACAACCTTAAGGTTCTGAATTGTTACTGCCTCGTGACCGTAGTGACCTGCCATCTTTCTGCCCTTGAATACTCTTGAGGGGCTTGAGCAAGCGCCGAGTGAACCCTGGTGACGGTGGTTAGGACCGGTACCGTGAGTCATACGGAGTCTTGAGAAGTTCCAGCGCTTGATTGCGCCTGCCGTTCCGTGACCTTTGCTTGTTCCCTTTACGTCAACGACGTCGCCCTCTGCGAATACGTCAGCCTTAAGAATGTCGCCGACGTTAAGAGCTGAGATGTCCTCAAGGCGAAATTCCTTGAGCGTTTTCTTCGGAGCAACGTCCGCTTTGTCGAAGTGTCCCTTCATCGGTTTGTTGACGCGAGTAACTTTAACGTCGCCGAAACCAACCTGAACAGCCTCATAGCCGTCGTTCTCCATTGTCTTCTTCTGGGTAATCACGCAGGGACCAGCTTCAACTACTGTTACGGGGATAACGTTTCCCTTTTCGTCGAAAATCTGGGTCATGCCGATTTTCTTACCGATAAGACCTTTCTTCATTTTTTATTCCTCCTTTGGTTATTGGTTGGGTCTCCCCAACATGACCTCAGCATTTGTATACGCCGATTATAATTTGATTTCGATGTCTACGCCTGCCGGGAGCTCAAGACTTGTCAGAGCTTCAACTGTTTTATTCGAAGGTCTGAGAATGTCGATGAGTCTTTTGTGTGTTCTCTGCTCGAACTGCTCACGGCTGTCCTTGTACTTATGAACAGCGCGAAGGATTGTTACCTTCTCGATTTCGGTCGGAAGCGGGATAGGTCCGCTGACCTGAGCACCTGTTCTTTTTGCAGTGTCAACGATTTTTTCCGCCGCCTGGTCAACGAGTGAATGGTCGTAGCCCTTTAAGCGGATTCTGATTTTTACTTTGCTTGCTGCCATTTTAATTTCCTCCTGAGAAACAATTTGTGGATGCGAGCATCCGAACTTTTTCTCAACGCCTCCGTGTGTTCCCATCCGTCTCTTTAAATTAACCGAATGGATTTTCATTCGGGACACGTTTCGTTCTCTTTTAATATCAAGCGTTCGCAAGTCACTTAATATTTTAAAGAAGCTCGGATATAAGCCGCCCGATTTTAAACCGAACATACTCCGCCGAAATTCCCGCTGGGTTTTGCGCAACCTCCGGCATCATCGCATTTTCTTTGCGTTTATTAATGACCATATATATATTAAATTAAGATATGGCCCAAACGCAGGCTTGTTTATTATATTATAGAGGCAAGTCATTGTCAAGAAAAATTTTCAAAAAAATTCAAAAATTGTTAAATTTTCAAATTTCGTATGATTTAACAAATAATCGGCTAAAATTTCGTACAAATTGCACAAAAAGAAAAACATCTCCAAAATACAGAAGATGTCTTTTATCCATATACAATATATAGTAGCTAATTCAGATTTTTTGTTTTCTCGTACATTGTCTGAGCGAAAATTCCGTACCCTTTTTCGGGATTGCTTACGATAACGTGAGTGACGGCTCCCGCGAGCTTTCCGTCCTGAATTATCGGGCTTCCGCTCATTCCCTGTACGATTCCGCCCGTTTCGGCGAGCAGTTTTTTATCGGTTATCCTGAAAACTATATCCTTTTGTTGAGCCTCTCTGTTATAGGTCAGGCGGGTAATTTCTATATCATAAGCGACGGGCTGACTTCCCTTTACCGTGGATATCAGCTGCGCGCTTCCGCGATGCACCTCCTGCTTTGACGCGACGGGACGGAGCTCAGCCTTATCGCTGAGCTGAACGAAGGCGCCGTAGAGTCCGCTCGGAGTATTATCGAGCAGCCTTCCGATTGTATAATCCTCAAACGTACACCAGAGAGAGCCCGTAGCGCCGGGTGACGCTTTCTGAACTCTGTCGACCGAAGCGCCGACGGCTTCGCCCTCAAGCAGAGGCATAAGCTCGTTCGTATCCACGTCGTTAATCTGATGTCCGAGCGAGGCAAAGGTTCCGTATTTTTCATTGTAAAAGGTCAGAGTACCTATTCCCGCCGTTGAGTCCCGCACCCACATACCCGCTTTATAACAGCCCTCGCGCGGAGAATAGACGGGAGTAAGCACGAAGGTTTTATATCGCTCGCCGCGTTTCACCCTGAGCGTATAGCTTTCGCCGTTATTCTCGTTAAGGAGCGCGGTCACCTCGCCGGAGGAATACACCTTTATATTATTAACGGAAACTATTATATCTCCCGTTTCAATTCCCGCTTTCTCAGCGGGGTTCACCTTAGCTGAGTTTTCGGCTTCCACGCTCTGAGTTCCGACGACTATCACCCCGTCGGTATAGAGCTTAATTCCAAATACCTCGCCGCTAACGTACACCTTCGGAGCCGTTTCCGCTTTAACCCTTATCTCCTTAACGGGAAAAATACCGAAGGCGGAAAGCGTTTTACTGAGCTGAGAAGAGCTGAGGCTGTCAACCGCGCTGACGCGCGGACTTTCGCCGTAGCTGAACACGGAGGAGATAGTTCCGCCGTCGTTTTCATAGCAGATAATCTCCGACGGGAGATTATAGCTTCCGTAAGCGACGAAGCTCATTATCACGGTACAGAGCAGCGCAAGCACTCCGTCGATTATTCTTATACGTTTTCTCATAAAAAAACACCCACAAATATTGTGAGCGTTTTTATAGGTTTTATTAATATTTTTAATTAAATTGATACCTCGTGCGCGACGTTATAAAGTTCCATATCAATGGATTTCTTCATATTGAGCGCCTCGAAGATATCATAGTCGAGTACCTCTTCCTTCTGAGCGGCAACTACTCTGTTACCGATATCCTGCATAAGAAGCTTAACAGCGTGGTTACCCATTCTTGTAGCCATAATTCTGTCCTTGGCGGTAGGATAGCCGCCGCGCTGAGTATGACCGAGAACGGTTGCACGGCTCTCTACGCCCGTTTTAGCCTGGATTTCCTGAGAAAGCTGCTTAACGTCAACGCCTACGCCCTCGGCAACAATGATAATAAAGTGCTTCTTATCGGTACGCTGAGTTTTCTTCATACGCTCGATAACGTGCTTTTCGATATCAAAATCAACCTCTGGGATGAGGATTGCAGTAGCGCCGCAGGCAATACCCGAATTGAGCGCAAGATAACCCGCATGGCGTCCCATAACCTCGATAACAGAGCATCTGTCGTGAGATTCGGACGTGTCGCGGATACGGTCAACCATTTCCATAATCGTATTAAGACAGGTATCGTATCCGATAGTATAGTCGCAGCAGGCGATATCGTTATCAATAGTACCCGGAATACCTACGCAGGGTACGCCGCGCTCGCTTAAATCCCTTGCGCCGCGGAAGGAGCCGTCGCCGCCGATAACCACTACACCCTCAATACCGTATTCACGGCAGGTGCGGATAGCCTTACGCATACCCTCTTCGGTAGCGAATTCAGCGCTTCTTGCAGAGTAAAGGATAGTTCCGCCTCTGTTGATAATATCGGAAACTGAGCGTAAATCCATTTCAATAAAGTCGCCATTGATAAGACCGTTATAGCCTCTTATAACGCCGAGAACTCTTATTCCGTTTTCACACGCCGTTCTTACTACCGCACGAATTGCAGCATTCATACCGGGTGCGTCGCCGCCGCTTGTTAAGACCGCAATTGTTTTCATAGCATACTCCTCCGTATCACAAAATACATAATAATAGCAAAAGTATTTTATACATTAAACACTAAAAAGTCAATAGTTTTATTCTATTACCGCTACATTTTCAACGCCGAGCAGTCTTTTCAGCTCCGAAACCATAGTAGCGTTAACGTCAACCCACTCGCTCTGAGGCAGGCGGTGATATTTTCCCTCGTCCATATAGTAGAACACAAGAGGAAAACCGCCTTCAAATATTGACGTAATAGTCTTTGCCTTATTGATTCTTACGTCGTTCTTTGAGCTGAACTTAAGATAGAGTCCCGCGTGCTTTGCGCTTTTCCGCGGAGGCGCGGTCTGCGTATTAACGGGCGCTGCGGAAAGCTCCTCGGGTCTGCAGACCTTATTCGCAAGCACCTTCGGGTCCTTTTCTTCCTCAATGGAAAGCGTACCGCTGACGGCGATAACGCTTCCGTTCTTCAACAGTCCGGAATACTCCGAAAAGACCTTCGGAAACAGTATTACCTCGACCGTGCCGTACAGGTCCTCAAGCGTTACGAACGCCATATCAGCGTTGCCGTTTCTCGTCTGCTTAACGGTAATATGCGTAATTATTCCGCACAGGGTTACGGCTGAGCGGTCCGCGTATTTAGACTCGCCCTTTGCGGCGTCGATAAGCTCGAAGGTTCTCGCGCAGCCCGAGGCGGTAATATAATTCTCGTATTTATCGAGCGGATGTCCCGACAGATACAGTCCCGTCATTTCCTTTTCCATACCGAGAAGCTCCTGCTTTGAAAACTCGTCAACGTCGGGTAAATCAAAGCCCGTGCCGAAGTCGTCGGTTATATCGAAAAAGCCGACCTGACCGTACATGGTTTTTTTATGGTTTTCCTCAATATTTGCAAGCATAACGGGAAGCGCCTGAAGCATACTTCGGCGGTTCGTTCCGAAGCTGTCCATCGCTCCGCAGCGGATAAGACTTTCAACGGCGCGGCGGTTAAAGCGCGCGCCCTGCATTCTTTCACAGAAATCGAAAATATCCTTAAAGGCTCCGTTTTTGCGCTCCTTAATTATCTCTTCAATAAAATCGCCGCCGAGATTTTTAATTCCGAGCAGGCCGTAGTTTATTACCTTTCCGCTCGCGGTAAAGCCCTTCATTGAAGAATTGATATCGGGCGGAGCGAGGCGGAGACCGAGGCGCTTACTCTCGGCGATATAGCGCGCGACCTTATTCGCGCTGTCGAGCACCGAGGTCAGAAGCGCGGACATAAATTCAGCGGGATAATAATACTTGAGATAGGCGCACTGATAAGCGACCAGCGCATAGCAAGCAGCGTGGGATTTATTAAACGCGTAGCCCGCAAAATCCGAAATCTCATTAAAAATAACCGTTGCGGTATCCGACGGAATACCCTTTTCGCTGCAGCCCTCAATAAAGCTTGCTCTTTCCCTTTCAAGCACCTCGGGCTTCTTCTTACTGATTGCCCGTCGTACGACATCAGCCTTGCCGAAGGAATAGCCGGCAAGCGTTCGGAAAATCTGCATTACCTGCTCCTGATATACAATACAGCCGTAGGTATTCTTAAGAATAGGCTCAAGCTCCGGCGTAAGATACTTTATACTATTCGGATTTTTTGAATACTCCACAAAGGTATCAATCTGGCTCGCCGGACCGGGACGGTAAAGAGAGGTAGCGGCGATTAAATCCTCAAGCCTTGTCGGCGCGAGGTTAACAAGCATCTGCTTCATACCGCTTGATTCAAACTGAAATATTCCCTCCGTTTTTCCGCGTGAAAAGACCGTATAAACCTCGCTGTCGTCAACGGGTATCGAATGAATATCAATTCCCGCAGCTTTAGAGGCGTAGTCAATAACGGTCAGCGTTCTCAGCCCGAGGAAGTCCATCTTAAGAAGTCCGAGCTCCTCAAGGGTAGTCATAATATACTGAGTTACGGGAACGCCGTCGTTAGTCGCAAGCGGAACGTAGCTTGCGACGGGGTCGCGGGTTATTACTACGCCCGCGGCGTGAGTTGAAGCATTACGCGGCATACCCTCTATTTTACGCGCTATTTCGATAAGTCTTCCGACGTTTTCGTCGTCCTCGCTCAACGCGCGGAGCTCGGAGCTACGCTTTACGGCGTCGTCAATCGTGATATTCCATTCGTTCGGTACGAGCTTCGCAACCGCGTCGACAGCCGCGTAAGGCATACCGAGAGTACGTCCGACGTCGCGGATAGCCGCCCTCGTTTTAAGCGTACCGAAGGTTACAATCTGCGCTACGTGGTCGGCGCCGTATTTTTCGGTTACGTAGTCGATAACCTCCTGACGTCTTTCGTAGCAGAAGTCAATATCAAAGTCGGGCATTGAAACGCGCTCGGGATTTAAAAAGCGCTCAAAAATCAGCTCGTACCTCATAGGGTCGAGGTCGGTAATACCTATACAGTATGCAGCAAGAGAGCCCGCTCCCGAGCCTCTTCCGGGACCGACGGGGATTCCGTTATTTTTAGCAAAGCGAACAAAATCCTGAACTATAAGATAATAGTCCGTATATCCCATTTTATTTACGGTTTCAAGCTCGTACTCGAGGCGCTCCTCATATTCCTTCGGATATCCGTCGGGATAGCGCTTTTTCATTCCCTTAAAGCAGAGACGGCGGAAATATTCATAGTGGTCGCAGTTATCCGGCGTTTCAAAATACGGAAGCTTGGTATTACCGAATTCAAAGTCGAAATTACACTTATCGGCAATCAGCTGAGTATTGTCTATAGCCTCGGGAACGTCGGAGAAAAGCGCTCTCATTTCCTTTTCGGACTTAAGGTAGAAATTATCGCTGTGGAATTCAAGTCCCGTATCCTCGCCGAGAGTTTTATTAGTCGCTATACAAATCAGAACCTGCTGAATCTCGGCGTCCTCTTTTTCGACGTAATGCACGTCGTTTGTAGCGACGAGAGGAAGTCCCGTTTCGTCATGAATCCGCTTCAGCCCGTCGAGCACGGTTTTCTGCTCGTCTATTCCGTGGTCCTGAAGCTCGAGATAGTAATTTCCGTCGCCGAACACGGAGTTATACCACAGCGCCTCGCGCTTTGCGCCCTCATAATCGCGCTGAAGCAGAAGCTGGGGAATTTCACCTACGAGGCAGGCGGAGAGACAGATTAAGCCCTCGCTGTATTTTTCAAGCAAATCGCGGTCGATACGAGGTTTAAAATAGAAGCCCTCCGTATAGCCGAGCGAAACCATTTTTATAAGATTTTTATAACCCGTTTCATTTTTTACGAGAAGGATTAAATGGTTATACTGCTTATCAAGCACCTTGTCCTTATCAAAACGGGTTCTCGGCGCAACGTACACCTCGCAGCCGATTATCGGCTTTATGCCCGCTTTTTTACATTCGCGGTAAAAATCCACCGCGCCGTACATATTTCCGTGGTCGGTAATTGCAAGAGAGGTCATACCCAGCTTCTTTGCACGCTCAACAAGCCCGCCGAGACGACAGGCGCCGTCGAGCAGACTGTACTGAGTATGAAGATGAAGGTGAGTAAACATATAATTCCCTACCTCGTTTTAACCGTTTTATACCCTGACCATACGGAGAAAAACTTTTTCTTATTAACCGTTTTATACGTTCTTACCCGAACGTAGTATATCTTTTTCGCCTTAAGCTTTTTAACCGTTCTCGCTTTAGCCGTTTTGCTGTTAACGGTTAAGGTTTTTGCGTTTTTGAATCTCTTATTGGTTGAATACTGAAGCTGATAACCCGAAACACCGCTTACGGCTTTCCACGTTACGTAAAACGCCTTTTTTCGCCGCTTCAGCGTTTTAATCGCCGAGCTTTTCGGCTTCGGGTTATATATCCTGAAGGTCGCCGACGCGCTTCCCGTATAGGGATAAATTCCCGTTACGGTTACCGTCGCCGTACCCGCTTTTACGTTATTAGAATAGCTGACGGTATAGTCCTCGTCCTTGGTGAGATTAGTGTAGTCAAGCTGAACGTATTCAAGCGGCTCTATCGCTTTTCCCGTATAAGTAAAGTTAAGCGAGCTCAGGCGGATATACACGCCCGAGATATCAATTTCAGCGCCGCTGAGGGTATTAAAACCCGTCGAGTAATCTAAAGCCACGCCTCGTTCAACGTTATATACAAACACGCAAAAGCTCACGCTTTTTCCCTTATCGTCGACGGACTCAGCCTCCATAATTACTCCGCTCGCGAGAAGATTATCTTCCTGAAAAACAGGCGTAACACGGTAAAGCACGTTATTTTCGCTGTCAGCTCTTACATAATCTGCGACCGCGTTTTCAAACGGGAGCATACCTGAAGCGTTAAAGCTTCGCGTTCCCGTCATAAGATTATTTTTATTGGCGTTTTCCGCGGTAAGCTGCCAGCCGATAAGATGGCTTCGGTTATACAGATATTTACCGCTTACGAATTCGTATTTATTCTGGTGCCAGCCCGTAGGATACACGCTTCCTATATCTCCGCGCTGCTCGTCGGGAGCGGGCATTAAGCTCCGGTCAATATTTGCCTCGCATTGCGTAACTCTGTTGAGGCTGTCAAGCTCTCCGTAGCGCTCGTAAATATCCTGAGTCAGCTCGTTTTCCGTAAACGTCGGAATATTGCCGTTTATCTCCTCGTATAAATCGCCGTCGTACGCGGGAATTTCAAAGCCTTCATAACTGAAGGCTTCAACGGTTTCGGTATATTCTGACGCGCTTGCGGTAATTCCGAACGGGAATACGCTTATTATAACCGCAAGCGAAATATAAATACCAAGTCGTTTTCTAAAGCTCGTCTGCAATTTCCATTATCCTCCTTAATCTGTGATTCACACCGCTTCTCGAAAGCGGAGGCTCGAAGCACTGAGCAAGCTCAGACAGAGATAAATCGGGATTGTCAAGCCGCTTCTGCGCCATTTCGCGAAGAGACGGCGAAAGATATGAAAGCCCTTTTTTCTTTTTGATTTTCATTATTGCCTCAAGCTGTGGCGATGCGGCGTTTACCGTCTTTTCGATATTAGCCGTCTCACAGTTCGCGCGTCGGTTGGCTGAATTACGTATTTCCTTTACGATTTCGTCGTTCATCATTTCAAACATCGAGGACGACGCGTGCATAATGTAAAGAAAATCCTCAATGGATTCGCTGTCCTTGAAATAGATAATATTATACGCTCCGCCGCGCTTGGAGCTTTTCGGCTCAAGGTCAAGCTCGCGTATAAGGGTTACAAGCCCTTTGGACAGGTTATAATACGCTACGGTAAACTCAAGGTGATATTCGCTTTTCGGAGAGGAAACGGAGCCGCACGAAATAAAAGCGCCCGCAAGAAAATAGCTTATGCATTCCTGACAGTCAAACACGGAGTGATTGATTTTCAGGCTCGTCTCGTTCTGAGCGTGACCGAAAAAGCTCATTAACTTAGCGCACGCCGCTCTTTCGGGTACGCTTACGGTATAGCTTTTCCCCGAGCGCGAGCAGGCGGTCTCGCACTTAATATTACAAAGCTCCGCAAGCAAGGCTTTAAAAAGCTGTGCGGAGGCTTCGATTTCTGTTTGGAATAAAACGCTCTCGAAAGAAAACTCTTTAGCAAAAAGAGCCATACCGTAAAGCATACTCTTTCTGCAACAGGGCTTGTCCGACGCGTTTTTAACCAGCTCTTCCTTTACTCTGCTTGAAAATGACATTTGCCTCTCTCTGTATTCCCGTAATTAACCGTTGCGTTTTAACAACTCTTCTTTAGCTCTGACTGAATTTAACGTCAGTTTCTCTCTATATCCCTGTGATTAACCGTTACGTTATCGAAGGATTCGTCAAAATGCCTGCGAAGCGCTTCGGCTATCGCGACGCTTCTGTGGTTTCCGCCCGTACAGCCTATAGCGATAACGAGCTGGCTCTTTCCCTCCCTGATATAAAGCGGAACAAGGTAGTCGAGCAGCGATTCAACTCTTTCAAGAAGTCCTGTCGTTTCGTCAAAGCCGAAAACATAGGAATTAACCTCCTCGTCAAGTCCCGTTTTCGAGCGCAGAGCCTCAATCCAGTACGGGTTAGGCAGACATCTTACGTCGAGAACGAAATCGGCGTCGGTAGGGATACCGTGCTTAAAGCCGAAGGACATAACGTGAATATTCATAACCTTCTTATCGTCGCCGAGAAGAATCTGGGTAAGTCTTTTTCTCAGCTCGGGCGAGGTTAAATCCGAGGTATCTATTACATAATCGGCATTCTGAAGAATAGGCTCAAGCACCTTTTTTTCGTACATTATCGCCTGCTCTATCTCGCCCGAAAATCTATCCGCGAACGGATGCTTGCGGCGCGTCAGCTTATATCTTTTAAGCGCTACATGGTTTTTAATATCAAGATAGATAATCTTAACCGTATAGTCGCTTTTTTTAAGATTTTTAACCGCGCTTTTAAACGCCTCAAAAACGCCCTTTGACCTTACGTCCGCAACTATGGCGATTTTTGTATAGGCGTCCGATTTTTCCATAAGGCTGATAAATTCCGATATAAGCTCAGCGGGCATATTATCTATACAGTAATAGCCGATATCCTCCATAAAGCCCATAGCGGTTGATTTACCTGCGCCCGATACACCTGTCAGTAAAACTATTTCTTTCATTTTATCATCCCGCAGTTTATTATTCGGTTACTCTTATTTCCATTTCAAGCCTGATTCCCGTTTCTCTTTCAACGGTATCGGCTATTTTTTTACAAAGTTCACAGACGTCCTTACAGGTCGCGCCGCCCGTATTAATTACAAAGCCCGCGTGCTTCGTGCTTACCTGCGCGCCGCCTACGCACGTACCCTTAAGTCCGCACTGCTCAATCAGCGCGCCGGCGAAATTATCCTTAGGACGCTTAAAGGTCGAGCCCGCAGACGGATATTCAAGCGGCTGCTTATCCTTTCTTTTTCCCATCAGCTCCTGCATCTTCGCTTTTATTTCGTCGGGATTTCCCTTTTCAAGCTTCATATACAGTCCCGTAATGATACAGCCGTTTTCATAGTAATCAGAATAGCGGTAAGAGAGTCCGAGCGCCTCGCTCTCAAGACTTCCCCTTTCGCCGTTTTTATCAATATGGTCGCAGCGGTAAAGAACGTCCTTCATTTCACCGCCGTAGGCGCCCGCGTTCATAAACGCCGCTCCGCCGCACGAGCCGGGTATACCGTAAGCAAATTCCAGTCCCGTAAGAGAATGCTCAAGCGCAAAGGTACAGGCCTTTATAAGCGGCGCGCCCGCGCTTGCGTACAGCGTATTTTCGCCGAGCAGCCTTATCTCCTCAAAATTCTTACCTAAAAGGATAACGCACGCGTCAATTCCCGCGTCGCTCACGAGAAGATTAGAGCCGTTTCCGACCGTTATACATCTTATCCCGAGCTTTTTACACTCCTTTACAATAAGCGAGATTTCGTCCTCGTTTTTCGGGAGCGCCATAAGCCTTGCGGGTCCGCCTATTTTAAAGGTGGTATGCTTAGACATCGGCTCGTTTTCGAGATATTCTATTTTACTTTCTTTTAATATGCGGATTAAGTCTTTCAAGAAATTCACCTGTTAATTTGCTTTATAAAGAATTGCGGCGCCGATAATTCCCGCGTCGTTTCCGAGCTCAGCCTTTACGATTTCGGTCTGAACCGACGAATAGATACTGTAACGCTCGGACTCGACGTAGCGGCGAAGAGGTCTTAAAAGAGTTTCGCCCTCGTTACAGATACCGCCGCCGATACAGAGAATCTCGGGCTGGAAGGTGTTAACAAGATTCGTTACGCCCGCCGCGATATATTTTATGTAGGTATCGACAACCTGAACGCCGACCGCGTCTTTTCTTCTCATTGCGTCGAACGCGGTTCTTCCGTTAACCTCACCCGCTTCCTTCGCAAGCTGAGCGAGAATACTGTCGGGGTGCTTTTCAATAGCCGCCTTGGTCTGATTAATAAGAGCCGTAGCGGAGGCGTAAGCCTCCCAGCAGCCGCGGCGTCCGCAGGTACAGGGCACTCCGTCGACAACAATTACCATGTGGCCGCACTCGCCGCCCGCGTGGTTAATGCCCGAAACGATTTTTCCGTCGATAATAATTCCCGAGCCCACGCCCGTACCGAGTGTTACGGCTATAAAGTTTTTACTTCCGTTTCCGCAGCCTGCGACAGCCTCGCCGAGAGCGGCGCAGTTTGCGTCATTTTCAATATAAATAGGTAAATCACCGAGACGCTCCTTAAGCATTTTCTCAGCGGGAATATGGTCAAAGCCGAGGTTATTCGCGTACTCGATTATGCCTCCGTTAACCGTGCCCGGAGTACCGAGACCGATTGAGGAAATATCCTCCATTTTAAGTCCCGCGCTCTCAACGGCTTCTCTCGAGACCTTTGCTATATCGTCAAAGATTTCCTCGGGAGTTCTCGGCATAGCGGTAGGCGTTTTAGCCTTAGCTAATATATTACAGTTTTCGTCAACAGCCGCGGCAACGATATTTGTTCCGCCTAAATCAATTCCTATTGTATACATAATATTACTCCTTTATCACGGCATCAGCTCTGCCAAATATCTATTTCCTTATCGGTGGGCTCGATATCGTCCATACCGAGAGCGCTCATAAGCTCCTTCGCGCCGTTATAGCCCATCTTCTTCTGACGGTTATTCATAGCCGCCGTTTCAATAATAATCGCGAGATTTCGTCCGGGAGTTACGGGGACGGTAACTATCGGAACCCTTACGTCGAGAATCTTCGCGTACTCGTTATCGAGACCGAGGCGGTCGTACGCTTTGGTCGAATCCCATTCCTCGAGCTGAATAACCATATTTATTCTTTCTATCGTTTTAACGGCGCCCATACCGAAAATACGTCTTGCGTTTATAACGCCGATACCGCGAAGTTCAATGAAATGGCGGATGTTGCTCGGGGAGGAGCCCTCGAGCACGGTATCGCTTACCTTGCGGATTTCAACCGCGTCGTCGGCAATAAGACGGTGGCCGCGTTTAATAAGCTCAACGGCGGTCTCGCTTTTACCCGCGCCGCTCTCGCCTACTATAAGAACGCCCTCGCCGTAAACCTCAACGAGAACGCCGTGACGCGTAATACGCGGAGCAAGCTCTCGGTTAAGATAGTTAATAAGCGCGCTCATAAACGGCGACGTTTCGTCATCCGTCCTAAGAAGAGGAACATTATATGCTTCGCAAGCGGTTATAAAGTAATCGGGTATATCAAGTCCTCTCGTTACTACTGCTGCCGCGGGATGAAGCCCGAGCCAGTAGCCGAGCGCCTCGCTTCTTTTCGACGGGCTCATCGTTTCAAGAAAGCCGAGCTCCGTCCAGCCTAAAATCTGAATTCTCAGCGGGTCGAAATAATCCGTATATCCCGTTAAAACTATACCCGGTCTGTTAACCTCGTTAGTTTTAATTTTAATCTTTTCCGCTTCCTCGGGGATATATACCACCTCAAGCGAGTAGTTACTGATTATATCCTCAAGCGTTACAAAATACTGTTCGGACACAGCCTCACCTCCGTATATTGCTGAATATATTAATACAGAATAATTATATAATATTCTCTAACCTTTAGCAAGAATTTATTTATAATTATTTTATTTTACTTTACACGGTTGATATGATATAATTAAGTAACTCTTGAAAAGAGGTATATATTATGGACAAAAAACTTAAGGTTGCTCTCGGCAACGACGCGTTTCTTCCTACAATCGACGGAGTAAACACGGTTATTAAGTATTATGCCGAATACATAAACAGTGAGCTCGGCGAGGCAGTCGTTGTAACTCCCGATAATCCTAATAAAAAGGACTATCTTTTTCCCTTTGAGATTTACCGCTATAAAAGCCTTTTCACCTTCGGAGAGGGCTATCCCGTCGGCTGGCCGTTCAAGGAGCAGTTCGCAAGAGATATTATAAATATGAATTTCGATATTCTTCACTCTCACTGCCCGGTCGCGACGAGCTATTTTTTCAGAAGAATTAACAGGCTTCAGAGAATCCCCGTCGTTCTCACCTATCACACAAAGTTTGAATACGACATCGACGCGAGAGTCAAGTCGCTCGCGATTCGTCAGAAGGCTTACACCATGATAGGAAAGGATATAAAATGCGCCGACGAGGTATGGGTAACGAGCAGAGGCACGGCGGACTCGCTCAGAATTATGGGCTATGAGGGCGATTACGTCGTTATGCCAAACGGCTGCGATTTACCCAAGGTCAATCTCACCGAGGACGACAAGGCGATTATCATGCGTAAGCACAACATACCGAACGGAATTCCGGTTTTTATTTTCGTCGGACGTCTTATGTGGTATAAAAACATCCGTCTTATTCTCGACGCTATGAGGCTTCTCAAGGAAAAGGGCAGAGATTTCAGAATGCTGTTTTTAGGAATCGGACCCGACGAAAAGGCAATGAGAAAATACATATCAAGAATCAGGCTTGACGATAAGGTTATCTTTACGGGTATGATAGACGACAGACGCGTTCTCCAGTATTATTATGCGGCGGCTGACCTTCTTATTTTCCCGTCGCTTTTCGACACGAACGGACTCGTCGTAAGAGAGGCTGCCGCTTCGTCGACGCCCTCGATTCTCGTTAAGGATTCCTGCGCCGCCGAGGGAATAGTCGACGGCGAAACGGGCTTTATCTGTTTTGAAAGCGCTCACAGCTACGCGGAAAAAATCGACAGCATTATTGATAATAAGGACCTGCTTGAAAGAGTCGGACGGCAGGCTCAAAACGATATTTATATTTCCTGGGAGGAAAGTATCAAAAGAGCGCACGAAAGATATCATACAGTTATTGATAAATTCAATTCCGCTCCCCACGCTCCGTACGAATGGTAAAGAAAACCGTGAAATGCAGTTTGCATTTCACGGTTGTTTTTTTATTGCTTTATTGATTG